>JAEINM010000039.1 GCA_016342385.1 Spirochaetaceae bacterium
AGGTAAAAAGACTATTTTGGGAATGGGATATAATACCGCAATAACAGGTGAAAACAGTCTGTTCAGTTTGCGGCTCTGTCCCAGTATTAAACCGGCCGGTACCGCGAACAGCACAGAGAGGACAATTGAGGCGAGGACTCTGGCACCGCTGGCCAGAAAATGAATCGTCAGTTCACCGGTGATCAAAGTAAAGAAAAGTGGAATAACTTCTACAGGCGAGGGGAGGATGCTTTTATTCAGTATGAGAGAGAACAGCTGCCACAAAAGGGTAATGAAAAGCACTCCCCAGAAAATCTCCCTTGTCTTTTTATTTTTTTTTCTGATCAAAATCTTCTCCCAGAATGACCTGTATTTTCAGGGCCAGTTCTTTGGCCTTTTGTGAAACTGATGAGTTTTCCATTATGACAGGTTCTTTGCCGTTTCCCCGGAGAATCAGAATCCTGTTTCCCATAATAAGCGCTTCTTCTATGCTGTGAGTCACCAGGATCCGGCTGAATGACTCTTCCCTGTTCAGATTTATGACCAGTTTCTGCAGCGAATTTCTCGTGGGAGAATCGAGAGAGGAAAAGGGTTCATCCATAAGCAGAAGATCGGGTTGCAGGATCAGAGTTCTGGCTATGGCCGTTCTCTGCTGCTGACCTCCGGAGATCTCATGGGGATATCGTTTGCCAAGGGCGTCAATTCCCATTTTCTCCATCCACAGGGCGGTTTGTAATTTTTCTGTCTTTCTATCAGTTTTATAGTCAGCCGGGCTGTGTTTGCCGTCAGGCCCATAGAACCGGCGGATCCGGAAACCCAGTTCGATGTTTTTTTCAACAGTCGCCCAGGGAAGCAGTCCGTGATTCTGAAGAATCAGTCCTGTTGCTGGTCGGGGCCTGGTAAGAGGTTCACCCTGTATCTCAATCATTCCCTTCTGGGGTTTTTTCAGAGAAGCCAAAAGATGGAGCAAGGTCGTTTTTCCCGCTCCGGAGGCCCCCAGAATCGACCACGATTCGCCTTCTTCCACTTTCCAGCAGAAGTTTTCGAATAGGGGAGGATTTTCATTATACTGAAATAACAGATCCTGAATCTTTATCATCCTATTCTCATTATAGGTTGTCCACGGATTTGTCAAAAGAGGGTCTGGTCGACATGAGTCCTTTCTCCTCCAGCCAGTCCAGAACATCATTCCACTGCTCTTCTCCCGGTAGTCCGGGAGACGCGAAGGGGGGAATAATAAAGGCATCACTTATAGTGGGCGGTACGGGAATTTTTTCCAGAAAGAGAGCTCTGTAGGCATCGGGATCCTCATTGAGAAGCAAAACAGCTTTATTCCAGGCTTTCATGAATTTATTAAGGGCTGATCTATTCTCTTCAATGGATTTCCTGCTAAAGGAGAGAACACTCACCGAGTACTGGGGGTATGCCGTATCGGCAATGACTTCCACTGCTCCAGCAGCCACCGCTGCCTGGGCAAGAGGATCGGGAAGAGTTGCCGCGCTTATCTGGCCGCTCATAAGGAGCTGGAATCTCTCGGGTATAAGGGGAACACTTTTCACGGAAATTTCATTATCACTTAACCCCTCTTTCTGAAGAATCCTATCTGTCAGGTATTCAATGACAGAGTTTTTGGATACGCCGATTTCTATCCCCGCAAGTTCTGCCGGTATAGTGATTCCACTTTGCGGTGAGGCCAGAATTCTGAAAACAGGACTGTTTCCTGTGGCTATTCTCACTATCTGAACAGTCTGAACCTGGATCTCATCACGATTGAACAGAGCCGTGGATGATAGTTCATTGAGCATCCCGTCAATCTCTCCGGCCTGCATAAGCTGATCCCTTTCTACGGGACTACTGACAGGTATGGCCTGAACCGCAAGCCCCTCTTCAGCAAAATAACCCTCTTCAAGGGCAATGTAAAAGGGGAGGGAATCGAGAACCGGCAGAAAGGCAATTTTGAGGGGCTGTTCCTCATTCTGGCCCGATGGGAACATCATGGATGTAAATAATATGGATAATAAAAAAATAATTGTATTTTTTTTCATGTATTTCTCCTTGCTGGAAATATAATACATGATTATCGGGACAATATGTAATGTTTTTTTGTTATAAAAACCCGTAGAGACAAGGCATGCCTTGTCTCTACGGTGGATCATTACGGTGGATCATTACGGTGGATCATTACAATTTTATTCCAGGGATTCCTTCAAAATCTCTATGGGATCACAAACCCGCACGTCTGTATAGTTTTCAATCTGCATACGGCAGGCCCCGCAATCGGAGATAATCACGTCGGGATTCGATTCCAGATGAGCCTTTACGGCAATCTTACCGAGCCGTTCTGTTGTTTCCCTGTTTTTCTTTTTAAAGCCATAGCTTCCGGAGAAACCACAGCAGTTATCATCCATTACATGAAGTTCTATGCCGGGAATAGAATGAAACAGACCTAGAGCCGGGTAGGGTTTCCCCGATCCTTTCAGGTGGCAGGGTACATGATAAGAGACCACCTTTTTCACTTCTTTAAGTTTCAGGACCAGCTGTTTCTCATTAATGAGTTTTTCAATGTACTCATAGATATTCCAGCTGTTTTCTGCTATCATTTTTCCCTTCTCTCCGGCCAGTTCGGGATAGCTGTGAATCAGGGTATGGCCGCAGGAAGTACAGGCATAAATAATGTCATAGCCCTGTTCCACTTTCGATGCGAATATTTCTGCATTTTTCTGTGCAAAAGATTTCGCTTTCTTCTCATTCCCGTTTCCCAGGGCCGGCAGTCCACAGCAGACCTGAGGTGGTACCAGAACTTCCACTCCCAGATCCTGCATCAGTCTGACTATATTCCGTCCCGTATCGGGGGCATTGCCGTTGAGATAGCAGCCGTGAAAAAATACGGCTTTTCTCTTCCCCTGCTCAGGTTTTACTTTATTCCTCTGCATGGTCCTGAAAGAGAAGCGGGGGAAGGGGATATCATCGCGCAGACCTACAAGCTTCATCATCTTTTTTACAATTGTCAGAGATGTGGCAAAGTTGGCTACAGGGGCAAAAAATGATGCCAGATGACTGATGAAGTGGAAATTGGAGAATATAATCTGAGTCGGTTTTGCCCCGTTGTATTTTACATATTCCATCTGAGCCTGTAGTATGAGAGTGGCCGGTTTCACATCGTGAGGACAGACCTGTTCACACCGGCGGCATTGGGTGCACAAGCTTATCCAGGAATCCACTTTTTTCTCTCCCTCAATGCGAAAGCGCATGGCATCGGGACCGGCCTGTTTCGGACCGGGATATTGGGGATTTACTTTGAATACCGGGCAGTTTTCCACGCAGATTGTGCATCGGATGCAGTGTTCGTAGCTCTTTCTCATTTCAGGTACTCCTCGCAGTTTTCTGCCGCATCGAGCCCTGTGACGATGGCCAGTCCATGGCCGCAGTGATATTTCATTATTTGTGAGTTCTCAAGTATACTTCCGGCGACAAAGATATTCTTCCAGGGGGAATCGACCGGCTGGTAATGGCTGGATACTCTGATTCCCGCTCTTCCCAGAGGCTGTTCTGTATCGAAAAAACTGTCATTGAGCCTCGGTTTACCAGGGGGGATGGAGACGGGAAGATTAAAAACGGTTTCTCTGATTGATTCTTTTTCTGCAAACAGGCCTCCGCTGACAAAAGAACCGGTTGTGAGTATAAAACTTCTCCCTTCTATAATGGTCGGTCTTCCCGGTTGATCGATAATCAGAGAGGTCACAAGGTTCTCTTCTTCCGTAATTTCTGAAATACCATGACCCCAGAAAAAATCCACTCCCTGAAGCGAGCTGTAGGATTTCAGTTTTCTGAATAAACGCAGCCCGGGCATGGACGGGGGGAGAGTGGGTATTTCAAATACTTTGCAGCCCGTAACCAACTCGATCTGATCAATCAGTTTTTGTGGATTTTTTGTACCCAGTACAGCGGGTATACCTATAAATTCTTCTTGGATTCTGCACTCTTTCAGCCAGAGAATAAATTGTTCTCTAAAGGCCGGATCATCAAATTTTGTAGCGATTCCTACGGTTGTCAGAGTCCCGGCATCGAATAGGGAACAGTTGAAATCACTGGTATCTTCTTTAAAATACCCCGGAAAGAAATCCTTCATTCCTTGAAAAGATATGATATGAAGAGATTTGCCTTTAGCCCCGTCGGCATTTTTCATGGAGAAAGGGACCAGACATGTTTCTCTTTTTTTGGCTATGGGCGTGTAGATGGAGCGGTTCTCAAAGACTTCTCCCCAATAGGGTAATCCCGCGTCTTTCATTATCTCTTTAAAATACATAAGAGCGCTTCGCACTTTCTCTCTGCCCGCCATTGTATAGGGATGATCATCGGGAATCCCCTGAAAATCTCCAGCCACATCAATACACCCCGATGAGATACTGCAAACAGGATCTCCTTTGGAGACAACTGCTGTTTTAAGCCCTTTTGACGATAGATAGATAGAGGAGATGAGGCCCGTCATGCCTCCTCCGATTATTACAACATCATATTTCATTTGTCAGCTAACCCCAGTATACCAAGATATATTCCCTCAACCAGTTGTTCTTCCCTCATTTGATCTCCCCATAAGACGGGACGGATACCTCTGTATCGCCTATCGAGAAATTCCCGCAGCACACGGATTGATTCTCCCGATGTGACTTTACCCTTTTCCTGCATCATGCCCAGAGCTCTGTAGGTACAGAACCCTCCCTGGCAGGGACCCATTCCCAGTCTTGTCCTGTGCTGGATATCACCGATATATTTTGTTCCTACCGAATCAATCACTTTTTCCACATCTTTCCTGGTCACCAGTTCACACTCGCAGATAATATCATCTAGTTTTTCTATTCTATTGGAAACGGGGTATCCGCTCAGCTGGTTTTGTCCTTCCAGAGGTTTTTCTGCAGTGGTACAGGGAACATTTATTCCGAAGTGTTCCATAATTCTATCGGTCATTTTTTCAGCCATTAATCTGTAGGTAGTCAGTTTGCCCCCCATAATACTGAACATCCCGTTTTTATGGTCGATAATTCTGAATCCCCTTGATATGGCACGGTCATCATCTGAATGGCTGTCTCCTTTAAGAAGCGGCCTCACTCCTGTGTAGGATCTGATCAATCGGACCGAATCGAATTCCGGAACCATCTGAGAGGCTTCACTGGTTATTAGACCGATTTCTTCGGGGCTGATAGAGAGATTCTCGGGATCATTCACATGGATCGATGTGGTTCCCGCCAGGCTGACTGTTTCATTGGGAACAATAATATCCCCATTGGATGCCGGTCTCAGACGATTGATAACCATACTGGTCAATCTGTGATTAGCAATAATCAGGCTTCCCTTGGAGAGATTCATGGGAACATCGCTTCCCGACATCTTTGCCACAATAGAGCCCCATGCCCCCGAGGCATTGATGATCACCTTTCCCCTAATTTCGATTATTTCACCGGAAAACTGCTCCTGAGCTTTAACGCCCACACAATTTCCTCTTTCTTTTATCACTTCAATGACCTTGTGGTGAGTGAGAATCTTCCCTCCCCGGAGAGAGGACGACTCGGCATTGAGCATACACAGACGAAAAGGATCAATGGAACAGTCGGGCACTTTCACAGCTTCTTCCAGCGCCGGATTGAGATTGGGAACCAGACCCAGAGCTTTAGAGGCTGAGAAAATCTCTGTCGATATTCCGGTTCTGTGGCAGCTTTCGAGAAAATCGTCTCTGTATTCCAATGTATCACCGGGCAACCTGACAAAGAGTCCCTCTGTGAACTCGACACATTTTTTCCCTATTTTTCTTAAGATTTGATTTTCTGAAATACACTCTCTTGCGGCTTCCGGATCATTGACGGCATAGCGGCCTCCACTGTGAAGAAGGCCGTGACAGGCTCCTGTGGCTCCGGCGGCAAAATCTTTTTTTTCCAGTAGGCAATGGTCAATCCCCCGGAGAGCCAGATCCCGTGCTACTCCAGTTCCAGTGGCTCCCCCACCGATGATTATGACATCTGTTTTAATCATTTTTATCCTCAATTTCATGTATCCCTCTTGCTCTCTTCTCTCAAGGTAGCCCTCAGCCACTTTAGGCGGGGGATCACAGTTGTATTGTATCATATCATTATATGATCATAATAGAAATATAATAATCCTTATAAGCTCAAAATAATCCATAAACGATCATAAGTATCTATTCATCGAATCAATCATTCAATTAGTTACACGATTTATATAAATAATTATTTACTGATTTGTGAAAATAAGATAAAGTGTATATAGACATTAAACTATATAAATTTATAGATATGTAAATATTGTACTTTTTAATTAAACAGGGGAACTTTTTTGTTGAAAAGAGTCGGAGGGAAAAATGGGACGTTTAAATAAAACGCAGACAGCTTATCTTTCAAAATTGGGAGATAATGTCAGATTTGATAAAACAGAAAGAATACTATACAGCCACGATGTTGGTGCGCTGCCATCTATTGTCAAACCCTTAATCGGGAACACATTACCCGATGCTATTGTCCAACCATCGAATGAAGAGGAACTGGTCGACCTTATCAAGTGGGCGAACCGTGAGAATATGCCTCTGACACCAAGAGGCCGAGCCACTTCTGGTTATGCAGGAGCTGTACCGGCAAAGCACGGAGTTCTGGTCGATTTTATAAGAATGAAATCAGTTGAGAGTATTGATGAGACCAATTTCACTGTCACTGTGGGACCGGGAATTACCTGGGAGCAGCTCGATGATGAACTAAAAAAGAAAAAACTCACTTTAAAACTATATCCTACAAGTTATCCCGCTTCATCGGCCGGTGGATGGCTGGCACAGGGGGGAGCCGGAATCGGTTCTTATGAAAGCGGCTACTTTGTTGATAATGTAGAATCCGCCAGAGTGGTCCGTCCCGATGGATCGGTTAAAGTTTTCAGCGGTGAAGAGCTGGACATGATAAGTGAAGCTGAGGGGATAACCGGATTCATCAGTCAGATGACGATCAAGGTTATGGCCGAAGACAAAATGACAGTTAAATCCTTTTCGGTTGAAGACCCGGCAGATTTCCAGAAGATAAATGAACTGGTGATCGACTCGGCTATACCTGTCTGGTCTATTATGTTCATCAATCCGAAAATGGCCGAATTGAAAAATAAAGCCCCTTTAAGAATGCACAATGATCATGCAGCAGAAGAAAAGGTTATTCTCCCTGTTGCCTATATCGGCATCGTGACTTTTAGAGCAAAAGATAAAGATGCTGTGGAAGACAAGCTTCTGACCATTATAAAAGAGAACAAAGGCTCACTTGTCGATGACCACATTGCAGAGCACGAGTGGGAAAATCGTTTTAATCTTATGGTTGTTAAGAGGCTCGGTCCATCTCTGGTTCCTTCTGAAGTTGTTGTTCCCCTTGAAAATCTGGGTTCCTACCTTAAAAAAGTCGGCAATACAATTCATCAGCCGATTGTAAAAGAGGGAATAATCATCAGGAACAGTAAAACCGGTAAAAATGAAGTTGTTCTCCTGGGATTTATCCCTGCTGACCAGAGAAAATTCAGCTATAATCTTGTCTTCACTTTATCGATGTCGATTATACGATTAGCAAAGAAGTTTGGCGGTAGAGCTTATACTACAGGAATGTATTTTTCACATGAAGCCAACTCTGTTATGGGTGCCGACAGAGTGAAAAAGATGAAAAAATACAAGAAAGAAGTAGACCCGAAAGGAATTTTGAATCCCGGTAAAGTCATTGCTAAGAATCCTGTTTCCATGCTTATCGGAACTGCAGAAATCTTTGAACCCATGATTAGACCTTTCGGAAATGCCATTGCAACAAAAGTCGGTGAGAGAATTAAAGCCAGAACAAAAGATCTGCCAAGTGATGTCGCCTGGTATTCCTATGCCTGTTCTCAGTGCGGTTACTGCGTAGACAGCTGTACACAATTTAAAGCGAGCGGATGGGAAAGTGAAAGCCCTAGAGGTAAGTTTTTCTGGCTGAGAGAATATCAGGAAGGACGGGTCAAATGGGATCAGTCCACAGTCAATAACTTTCTCGGTTGTACAACCTGTGAAGTCTGTGATACCCGATGTTCCGTTTCTATTCCCATAGAACCCTCGTGGATGAAACTCCGTGGAAAAATGATTGTGGAAGATGAGAAAATGTCCTTTCCTCCTTTCGAAATGATGAAAGCCGCAACGGCAGCTGAAGGAAATATCTGGGCTCATTACAGAGAAAACAGAGATAAATGGTTCCCTGAAGATCTGCTGGAAAAACACGGCCCCGGTAAAACCTCAAAAAATATCTATTTTGCAGGTTGTACAGCAAGTTATGTGGAAAATGATATTGCTATGGCTTCCGTGCGAATGCTCGATGAAGCGGGAATTGATTTTTCCTATCTCGGTAAAAAAGAGAACTGCTGTGCCATCCCTATGCTTGTTTCGGGGAACTGGGCTCAGTTTGAAGCTACAATGAGAGAAAATATCCAGAATGTGAAAGATGCCGGTGCCGATACTGTCATTAGTTCCTGTCCAGCCTGTAACCTCATGTGGAGTGAAGGGTATCCCAAATGGGCGGAAAAACTGGGCATCGATTATGATATTAAAGGTAAACACTACAGTGAAATTGTAGCTGAAAAAATTCAGTCAGGGGAATTCAAATTCCCGGAAAATGATATGAAACCGACTAAAGTTACATGGCACGATTCCTGTCACCTTGGTAGAGCCAGTGGGATTTATGAAGAACCTAGAGAACTTATTAAAGCCATTCCCAATGTGGAACTTGTGGAAATGCAGCACAATAGAGATACGGCCTTCTGCTGTGGTTCAGTACTCTCTCTTGTAAAAAATCCCGATACAGCCGTTGGTCTCGGAGAACTCAAATTAAAAGAAGCCATGGAAGTTGAAGCTGAAAAAATGCTGGCACTCTGCCCCTGTTGTGAAGTTCAGCTGAGAAACTCGGTTGAGAAAACAGGCAGTCCCATGAAGGTTCAGGACCTGGCGCATTTTGTTTCCAGTGCCCTCGGTTATGATTTCCCCGATCCCCATCCGGAAGTCAGAAAGCAGTGGGGAGTATTTGAAGCCTTTATCCGGTTGATGACTCCAGAAGGTTTCGCCAAACTGATGGGGCAGATGTGGCCCGAGCTGATTGATGCCATGCCATTGGGTATGGGCGGAATGATGCGTGGAATGGGTAAGATTCCCGGTGCATTGAATATGATGAAACCCATGTTTCCTGTGTTATTCCCGATTCTTCTGCCGAAAATGATGCCGAAGGTTCTTCCGGTTATGCTGGACAAAATCTATGGTATGATTGATGTGCCTGATTATATGAAAGAGCAGATGCCAGCTATGATGCCCAATGTTATGGATCACCTTATGCCTCATATGATCGGTGATCTGATTCCTCTGGTAACCGATCCCATGATCGATTATCTGAAGGGGAAAACCTCTTAGGCTTAAAATAGAATTAATCGCAAATAATACATTATAAATTGTAGAGACAAGGCATGCCTTGCCTCTACAATTTTTTTCCCAATCCGCCTATTCCCGGCTGTCTTCAAGTAGTGCTCTGATAATTTCCCCCTCTTTGATCATTGAGGTAAAATCATTCATAAACCTGGCAGCCGGAGCCCCGTCTACCAGATTGTGATCAAAGGAAACGGTCAGACACAAGTGTTCCCTTGTTGAAAATCCATTCTCTGTTTCAACCACTCTTTTTACTATACTGCCCAGGGAGGCGAGGACAGTCGGGCTGCCGTGAGGAATAATCCATAGAGGCTCTTTTGAAAACATCCCTACTGCCGTAAGGGCAATTTTCCCGTATTTAATACCCATTTTTATATTTTTATCAGCCAGTCTAATAAAGCTTTTTAAAAGAAATGTGGGAATAAGATTAAGCCACCATAAACCTGAAAGGCTGCCGAGTTTATCGCTATTCTGATTTTTGGCTGACTGGATCTCTTTTTGAATCTCCCCATAGCTCTTCTCTTCAGCTTTTTCTATACCCAGAGGTTCCGGAACATTTTCCCCCTTTAATTCCCTCTCTACCAGTACGCTGATTGTCACATTCTCTAATTGAATAATGTTTCTCCCACTGATGAAGGAGTTGAACTGGGGATATTCTGTAATTGTCTGAGCCAGACATTTAACGATATAAGAGGTTAGAGATAATTTCTCACCTTTTAATCTGTGATATTCCTTCATATAAAGTCGGGGTTTTGAAATATCCACTTCTGTAAAACTGTGTATGGTATTTTTTTCTGATGTGACAGAAGCTGAAGCAATAACGGCCCGGCGGTTGAAGCTCAATGGCGTTTTTTTATATTTTTTATCTGACTTCATTGCTATTCAATCCCTTAAGAGCCTTTTCCTGTTTTTTTACTTATCCTCTTTGGGGGAATTGGATAGTATAGCTGTTATAATCAGTCCGAGTCCAAGACCGGCGAGAATGCATCCGACAAATGCCAGAGGGGATCCCTGGAGGAAAAAGAATCCGATACCTATTCCCATCATTAGGCCGCCTCCTGTCGCCCAGGTGGTTTTATCTTCACTTCTTTTTCTCTTTTCCATATATATCTCCTTTATACAGTTTATTCAGGCTTCAAAAAAATTATCAAAGCGTTTTTTTATCTCACCGGTGAAATTTGAGGCGGACAACCGCGCATTCATCATCGCCTGATCGTCATTTCTCTTCTCTTCCGGTACAATAAGCTCAATGGGAAATGCTTCACATTTTCCACATTTATCACCGAGGATCTCCCTGATTTTCGGGAAAACTGTTGCGTATCCGAATCGTTCATTCTTTGCTGTGTCGGTGCTGCCGCAGCAGGTAATAAAATCCAGGTGCTGAATATCATTTTTATATTTTTTCACAAAATCATAGAGAGGGGAGACAAATTGTCCCATCCATATGGGCCCGCATAAGATTATGGATTCAAAATCTTTAAAATCCGTTTTTATAGATCTGTTTCCCAGGCTGATTTTTGTGGCTGAGGATAAGAGCAGAAAGAATAAGAGATTCAATCTCGGCTTTAATGGTACAATTTCACATTGCAGTGTTGCGGCAGCTTGTTCTGCCAAAAATTTATTACTTCCTTTTCTGGAATAGTAAACAATGATGTTTTTTTTCATATTTCTCCCTCAGGAATAATTGTACAACACATTTACAGTGACAAATATAAAATTTCTATAAACGATTATTTATATTCCGGAGAAGAGGAATTCTCATAGTATTTAAGAACCTCCCTGGCTCTTTCAGAGAGAAACTCATTTCCGTAATTCCTTCTGCCCATGGGGATTATCAGGTTTTTAATCGGACGTTCAATTTTCCATGTCGAATCGGGTCTCATCTGGCTTTTTAGCAGGTCTAAAGCTTTTCTGATATGAATAGACTGTACTTTTTCTCTTTTTAAGAGCCATAGTATTTCCAGGTAATCTCCCTGGTACATATTGGGAAATGTCAGTTTTTTTATATTACTCTGAATGTAATTTTCCGGGTTATGAGAACTGAAACAGACCTGGTGAAGTAAAATGAATTCAATACATTTATTTATGAGTGTTCTGGCCTTGTCTGAACGTTTCTCTAAAGGAATAAAAGATAAACCCTTTAAGAGTTTTATAATCCCCCAGTAACAAGTGTGTTTTCCATAACAGCTTTTATTGGAGCAATAGGGAAATGTTTTCGGGGTTTTATAATCACCGTCATCAAAGCGCTGATATTCCGTGAAAAAATCAATGATTTCCTGGATCCTTTTATCATCCCCCCATTGGAAATAGGAATGGAGATACAGCATATTGCCATTTAAGCAGGGTATGGGGAAATGGCTTTTCCCTATAGTATAAATTTTATTTTCCTTGTCAAAAAAATGATCGGATATAATTTTTAAGGGCTTCTCCAGCTCCTCATTATGTATGTCGCATCCCATATCAGCTAAGAAAATCAGGGTCCATAAGGTAGAATTGTAGTTGGGAACATAATAATTGTACTCGGGGTAGTACTTATCCCCGGGCTGAAGGACATTCCAGCATTTATTCTCATCTTGTGACTCAATTATTTTTGCCATAAGGGAATCTACTTTCTCTTTATTCATAACAATTTCAGTATAATTGGAATACAGTAGATTTTGTCAAATTTCTGAATATTAATAGGTTTTATTCAAGGGATATTGCGCTTTTACATGATCTGTTTATTGAAAAGTATTCTACACTGTCCAATAATTGGAGTAGCAAGAATATCGAAAATACAAGGAGTGTATAATGACTGATAAAGATATAAGCATCGTAGAAGCGGAATTCAGTAATTCTGATCATATAAATGATCTGCTGTTTGTCCTTGAATCATATAAAACCTGTGATATGGGTGATGGAATCCCCTATACTGAAGCCGAAAAGGCCCGGTTGACCACACAGTTTATTGTTCATCCCAATGTCATGGCTTTTCTCATCTATAAAGGTGGAAAAATAGCCGGAGGCTCAGTCTGTTTTAAAGCATTTTCCACTTTTTCAACAGCAAATGTTATAAATATTCACGACTTGTGTATTGTTGATGAGTTCAGAGGTCAGGGGTTGGGAAGAGCATTGACTGAATATATTGTACAGAAAGGGCGGGAGCTGCTCTGCTCGCGGATCACACTGGAAGTCCGTGAGGATAATGGTATTGCAAAAAGTCTCTACAGGAAATTCAATTTTGAAGATATGACTCCAAAAATGCATTTCTGGAGAAGAAAACTGACTCAGTAGAGAAAGGCATTTTTTAATAATATCACTCTATAACATCAAGATCCTCCTTCATCGGGGCTCCTGAATTCCCTTCAGGAGTCAGGGGGCTTTCAATTGTTATTTATTAAAATTATGAAGCCCTGGAATAATGGATGAGGAATTGACATTCACGAAAATTCATATCAAATAACAGACATTTATGTAGATTCCCTTTGTTCACCTTTTCTCAAAACACAGAAAAAATCATGTCTTACAAATGAATCTTAAGCATAAAGCTTTTAATCCGAACAATTATCATTTCTCAAATCAACTTGGCACTCATCTTGCTTCAGATCTATGTGAGGTCGAAATGAAACATATAAAAGAGCTTCTGACATTTGTCATCATCACTATCATCCTCTTCAGCTGCAGTACAAAGCATAAGGACAATTTCATAACAATCTTAACAGCGGCTAGTACGACGGATATTATAAGCGATATTGCAGCCCTCTACGAAAAAGATACGGGCACTAAAGTAAAAATTAATACCGCATCAAGTGGAACTCTGGCCAAACAGCTGGAGACAGGAGCCGAAGCGGATATATTCATATCGGCATCGGGGAAATGGATGGATTATGCTGAATCTCTAGGACTGATAGAAGAGAGACAGCCCTTTCTCAGGAACAGCCTGGTGCTTATCTCCCACAGAGATTCTCCTATTGCAAGCTTTGAAATGAACAGGAATACCAATTTCCCCGCCTTATTTACTTCCCGATTATCCATGGGAGATCCCGACTATGTTCCGGCGGGACAGTACGCTCTTGAAGCTTTAAAATATCTGGGTTGGTACAATTCCTTAAAAGACAGACTGCTCCCGGCAGCTCATGTGAGGGCTGCCCTTTCGGTCATTGAGTTCGATGAAGCTGAACTGGGGATCGTCTATGAAACCGACTCTCTGAAAAGTCATAAAGTTAAAATTATTTCCTTCTTCCCCGAGGAATCATATTCTCCTATATTGTACCATTGTGCACTAATACAACAAAGTAATACTCGGGGAAGAATATTTTATAACTATCTCACATCGAGCAGGCAGGTGGAGGAGCTCTATGGGAAATACGGCTTCAGTCTGCCGGGAAGTTGAGGTGTCTATGGATCTTGTTATTCTTCGGGAAACCGTCTTTCTATCCCTTAAAATAGGGCTTCTGGCAACACTCTTCAATCTGCCCGCAGCTCTGGCCGGTGCCTATTTTCTCGACCGGGTTCTGGTTCGAAACAGGAGTATCATTGAGGGGATTATCAATCTTCCCCTGGTCATGCCTCCTGTCACTACAGGCTACCTTTTGCTCATTCTTCTGGGGAAAAGAGGACTTTTCGGTTCATTTCTTTATAGGATAACGGGATACTCTATCGCCTACAGCTGGACGGCGGCAGTTCTGGCATCCATGGTGGTCTCTTTTCCACTGCTTATTCGCAGCATAAGAACATCTCTGGATATGGTGGACCGTCGGTTTGAATATGCCGCCATGACCCTGGGAGCAGGAAGGTTTGATCTATTTGTAAGAGTCTCTCTTCCTCTTATTATTCCCGGGATCATTAATGGACTTGTACTGGGATTCGCCAGGAGTCTGGGTGAGTTCGGAGCTACGGTCACATTTGCAGGAAATATTCAGGGGGAGACAAGAACAATTCCCCTGTCGGTTTATTCGCTGCTCCAGATTCCGGGTAAAGAAAATGAAGCCGGTCTACTGGTTCTCATTTCAATCGTGATCTCCTTTGGAGCTCTATTCTTATCATCAATTATTAACGGGAGGGTGCATCATGGCTCTGGAATTTAATCTGCAATTACCGAGACGGGACTTTGATCTGAAACTGTCGGGTTTATTTGAAAATGGAATTACCGGTATATATGGTCCCTCCGGAGCGGGAAAGAGTTCCTTTTTTCATCTGCTTTCGGGACTGGAGAAACCGGTACAGGGATTTGTTAAACTCAATGGGAAAGTCCTTACAGATACAGAGAAGGGGATTTCTGTCCCTGTCAACAAGAGACGGATCGGAGTCGTTTTTCAGGACAGACTGCTTCTTCCTCATTTGTCTGTAAAAAAGAACCTTCTTTTCGGTGTCCCCTATGTCAAGGAGAGTAAACTCTCTCTCCATGAGGTAGTGGATTTTCTCAGTCTTTCCTCTGTTCTCAAATCACGACCGGGAGAGATTTCCGGTGGAGAACAGCAGCGGGTCGCTATTGGGAGGGCTCTTATGACATCCCCTGAAATGCTCCTTCTCGATGAACCCTTCAGTGCTGTTGATTACACATTGCGGTCGACAATTCTTCCCTACATCAAAGGGCTTAAAGAAGTCTTCCCCATCCCTATTCTGGTCATCAGCCATGACAGGGATGACCTGGAGAAACTGACTGAGAGAATCTGTCTAATCTCAAGGGGACGGGAAAGGGCGTTGGGCAGTATGTACGAAGTGGCATCAGTTAAAACAGGCTGATGGTAAATTTATATAATGATTAAAGGAGAGAGAATTGGTTATGGGAAATGCTGAAAAATTTATTAAAGAGATTGCCGGGAACAGTGATTTCAGGAAGTCTTTATACTTGCTTGAAAGCTCGGAAGATAAGAAAAGATATCTTAATGAAGCGGGATATAATTTTGCTTTTTATGAATTTGAAGAATCGATAAATAATATGAAAACCAAATGTGCCGAAGAAGAGGATGCTATCATGCTGGATGAATTATTACTCTGGTGGCAGATGTTTATGCCTTATGAAGAGACCGATAGTTCTATTACAGCTTGTACTCCTGCTGAATGTTCCAAGTGCAGTTCCTGTGGTTAATATTTTACTCTAAACCGGGAAGTTTCCGCCTTTTGAATAATTGCAGAATAAACCGCTTTAATATTTTACTTCTGGTCAACCATTGTATGGAAGCTCCATTCTTTTTATTGGCCAGAATCTCACTCACAAGGTATGTTGTCACATCTTCAACAGTGTCTGCCAGAATATTGAAGATTCTTGTCGCCTGCTTCCGTTCAACCGGATCTTCGGGGAGATCGGAAGTCAGCAGTTCCGTTAAGACCATTCCCGGGCTGAGCCGGCAGATCTTTACTTTTGTATCCTCAACTTCTTTAGCGGCTGATTTAGTAAAATAGGTGAGGGCTCTTTTCGACATTCCATAGAGGCTCATTTTGTCGAGTATCATGTCATTGCTGCCGAATCCCTCCATATTGTAAATGAATCCACCGGTGTCTTTCATTTTTTCACTGGCTATGCGGGTTCCATTTACCATACCCTTTATGTTGACATCAATTATCTGATGCATTTTTTTGATATTGTGGTTGTAGATCTTTTCTCTATTCTGATCCATTCCGGCATTATTGATCCACATATCAACAGAACCTAACTCTTTTTCACCATATAGATACATCTTTTCAACAGCAGGATAATCACTGACATCGCAAGAGAAATAAAGAATTTTTCTTTTCGGATATTCCTCTATGAGTTTTTGTTGAACACCAGCCGTTTTTTCTTCATTCCTTCCATTGATTAAAACA
>JAEINM010000040.1 GCA_016342385.1 Spirochaetaceae bacterium
GTTGTGATAGTATCTGGGCCTGCCGTTATCTTCAAAGAAATGATTAATATAAAAATCCAGTCCCCGCTGGAGGTTCTCCCCATACAAAGTATCTCCCGAGCTTTCTATATAAGATTTCAAGCTATCGAGGTTGTACCCGGTATGAAAATTATCTATCCAGTGAAACATCTTATCCTCTCCATAATACCAGGCTCCATTTTCAAGCTGCTTTGAACAACTGTAACTCATTGCTTCACCGGCAAGATTCACAAATTCCCTGTTATCTGTATACTGTCCCGTTTTTATCAGAAGAGCCGCTGCCAGCATATTATGGTTATGGATTGAAGATATATCATTTGAATTTGTATAACTGAGACAGATCCCTATCTCTTTGTTGTTCCTTCCCAGTTTCATAATCCATCTACAGATACTTTCAGCAATATTGAGATATTTTTTTTGTTCCAATACCTCATAGGCTGTTAGAAAGGCCATTCCGATTAGGCAGGTCCAGACCGTAATCGGTTCAAATTTGGGATATCTTCCACCCCGACTGGCAAAGTCAAAGTGTTTTCCCCAGCAAAATTCATCATTTATAGTCGATCTGTTCTCGATTAACCACTCCAGGCATTTTACAGCCTTTTTCTTATATTCTTCCTGACCGGTGGTTTTTAACATAATCAGATAACCCCATGCCATATACCCTTGGCCTATAGTTGAGTCCAGAGGTTTGATCCCCATTATAGGACGGAGATTTATTGGACTCTGTCTGACCAGCTGCATCAGCAAGCGATCCAGAAATAGATTCCCGAAAGTTAGAGGCCGGAAAAAAGATGATAAACCGTCAAAAGGTTCGTAGCCCTTGTAGTCATGATCTTCAACCCATTGTTCTATCAACTTTATACTTTTTAGAACTGATATTTTATCAATCATGTTATTCCCTTTTTAAGCTGATCAAATTCAAATACAACCGTTTTAATCTCAGCATTTGCTCATGGCGATGAAATCTCAATAATTCGGGTGATACAGGTCTTTTCATTCTTTTTATTCCGGCCCAGATATAACCGGAAAATAAGAGGAATCCGGCAATAAAATATGGTTTTCTTTTCATCTGATAAACTGATCGGAATATCTGCCATAGAGGGTGCCCTCCCAGAAAATAGTCTTTCATCCCATAGTTAAAACTGGATCTGAGAATTCCCGATCCCGCTGTGCCCATTTTCCTATGATGAATATATTTTTTTTCAAGGAAAGTTCTTGTTTTCCATCCCTTCATTCTCGCTGTTGTAACAGCTATCCAGTCGATTCCACCCGCTTTGACCGGTATATATCCTCCAATCTCCTTAAAACACTCACGTCTGAATAACTGGATTATTCCTGTTACATGCTCAATATTTGTATAGTTGTAATTATATAACTCTTGACCATTTTCAATAAAACTCGTGCCAGCGACACCTAGTCTATGATCTTCCATGAATTTTCTCATTAGAAATTCAAAATACTCATTATCAAATGTCGCATCGGCATCGAGGTTTCCGATAATATCAAATCCAGTATTTTCTACAGTCTCATAAGCGGCGTTAAAGGCATGAACTTTTGCAGCAAAATGCCTATCCTTATGTTCGGGCATTCTCAAATAGGAAATCCATGAATATTTCTTTGAATATTCCAGAATAATATTATCAGTCAGGTCTGTAGATCCATCACTGACTATTATCCATTTCAGGGGTAAATAGGTCTGAGAAAGAACAGACTGAATTGTTTGTTCAATCGTATTTTCCTCATTATGGGCAGGAGTTATTAGAACATATTTCAATTTCGGTAAAGGAATACTCATTTTTAGTTCTTTGTATCAGGAAAAAAACATTTTAATTTTATCTGTAATATATGAAATCTGGTTTTCTGTCAGTTCCGCATACATGGGGAGTGACAGAATCTCCTTTGATGCTTTAGTTGCTTCATTAAAATCATTGTCATTTTTTTTCAAATAGTCATAGGCCTTTAGGTTCGGCAGTGCAATCGGATAGTGTATACCCGTAGACACGCCATTTGACTTCAAATATTTCTGTAATTCTTCTCTTTTTTCACTAACCCGGATTACATAGAGATGATAAACAGCTTTAATATCAGGGATCTCTTCAGGGGATCTCAGGGGGATTCCTTTTAGCAGACGATTATAAAGAGAGGCATTTTTACGTCGAAGTTCCGTCCACTCTGGTAAATATTTAAGTTTTACATCTAATATGGCTGCCTGGATTCCATCGAGTCGGCTGTTTATCCCTTCAAATTTATGATCATATTTGTCAATCCTTCCATGATTGGATATCATCCGGGCAGTCTCGGCAAAAGTGCTGTCATTTGACACAATAGCACCACCATCACCATAGGCTCCCAGATTTTTACCCGGATAAAAACTAAAACAGGCAGCATCTCCAATAGATCCTATTTTTTGTCCTCTGTATTCGGCCCCATGAGCCTGTGCGGCATCTTCCAGAATCTTTAAATTATATTTTTTGGCTATTGATAGAATGGGATCCATATCTGCCGGTTGGCCATAAAGGTGAACTGGAATGATTGCTTTAGTTCTCTTTGTAATTTTTTCTTCTATTTTGGCCGTATCAATATTATAAGTCCCTGGATCTATGTCTATAAATACGACATCAGCTCCAGCCATCCGGATCGCTTCAGAGGTCGCTATGAAACTGTTTGCACTCGTTATTACTTCATCCCCTGGTCCTATGCCCATTGCTCTAAGGGCAATATAGAGAGCATCTGTTCCGTTGCCGACTCCAACACAGAATTGTACTCCGCAGAAATCTGCAAAAGATTTTTCAAAGGATTTGTGAAAGGGACCTCCAATAAATGCGGTCTGGTTTATGACATCTGACATAGCCCGATCAATTTCTTTTTTGATGCTGATATATTGTTCATGGAGGTCTACTAGTGGAATATTCATTTTATTTTTCCTCATAAGGTAAAGATGAAATGGTGTTAATCAGCCGGGCTGGATTTCCAGCTACAACCCCATTTTCCGGCACATTTTTTGTCACGACAGATCCAGCACCAACAAGAGCATTTTTTCCAATAATTATACCAGGTAGAATTGTTGAGTTTGCTCCAATCTTGGCCCCCTGTCTGATAAGTGGACCATTGAGATTCTTTTTCACATCTGGTGATCGGGGATATTTTGCGTTTGTCAGAACAACATTAGGACCAATCCATGAATCATCTTCCAATACGGAATATTCCGGAATAAAGACCTGGCTGTGGATGCGTACATTATTTCCAATGTTTATATGGTGTTCTATAACGGTCAATGTTCCAATGCTGACATTATTGCCTATAGTATTCAATTCCCGTATGTTTACTTTATTTCCAGTTTGTAAATGGTTTCCAATCCGATTCCCTGCATAAATTACAGAATGAGACCGGATCTGAGATCCATTCCCGATAACTGTTTCCAGTTGCCCCTCTTCTTTTCCTCTGGGAGGGACCCCCAATATACAGTAGTCTTCAATGTCGACGTCGGAACCCAGGGTGACTCCGGAATATATTTTATTATTCTGATTCTCTTTCATATTATCCCCAATCTGCATCTCTTTGGCTGAAACCTTAATGATATTTCCTTTCCTGTCTCTATTGATTCATATATGGCACTGATCAATTCGAGGGATTTTCTGCCTTCCAGGCCATCGACAAGACCCTTTTTATTGTGATCTACAGAACTTATAACTCCTTTTAAATACTCTCCCAGGTTATAACCCCAATTTTCAGGATTTTTTCCTTTCCTCTCAAAAATATCTTCATCTCCCGGTTCTTCATCCTCAAATTCCCAGGTTGTTAATTCATTCATAAAAAAGCCGCCGATGACTATGGAACCTTTTTCTCCCAGTATACTAATGGAACCCTCAAGATTATGAGGTCTTGTCGCTGTCGTTGCTTCTATAATCCCTATGGCACCATTGGTGAATCGCAGTATTGCCGCACCTGTATCTTCACATTCAATATTGGCAAGCCGGGTTATGCCAATGGCTTTCACACTTTCAACAGGACCCATAAACCAGGTCAGCATATCGATGTGGTGACTAGCCTGATTGGTGAAAACACCACCATCATTTGCCCAGGTCCCACGCCATTTGGCCTCATCATAGTACGCCTGATCTCTCTTCCATCTTAAACGGACTGTCCCCAAAACCAACTTGCCGAGCCGGCCTTTTTCCAAGGCTTCACGAGCCTGGATTATGGGGGCATTATACCGGTTCTGATGAACAACAAAGATCTTTACGTTATGTGAATCGCAGGCATGTAAAATTTCATCTGCTTCTTCAAGACGCAAGGCAATGGGCTTTTCAATAATTAGTGGTTTTCCATAATCGACTAATTCAATAACATTTTTAAAATGGATTCCGCTTGGAGTCAATATGCTTATGATATCAATGTCATCTGAAATGGCATTCATCATCTCTTTTATACTTTTAAATGCGGGAACTCCAATAGATTGTTCAAATTGTTTTGCCCGTTCAAAGTCCTTGTCACAAAGACCTATTATGTCTGCATTATCCAGATAATTCTGGATAACATGAACATGCTTCCTGGCTATAGTTCCACAGCCGACTAACGCAAAATGCTTCTTTCTACTTTCCATGTTAATTCCTAAAGATTTGAATAATATTTGATAAAATCAAGTGATTGTCTTTCCCATCCATACTTTTTCAGGAAATCTCGGGCTTTAATTACTTGTGATAATCGTAGAGATTTATTTTCATATATGGTAATTATGGTTTTAATTAGACTGTCGATATTTTCCGGATCAAAGAAACTCACCATTTCATCAGTAAAGTAATATTCTATCGCCTCAAGTCTGGGTGCGATGACTGGAATACCCAAGGCAATATATTCCATCATTTTGACTGGAAGCATTAACTCTGTGGCAGGACTTTTTCTGTTGGGAATTATTCCTACATCCATGTCTGCCAGAGTTCCGGGAAGTTCTTCAATAGAGACAATCCCGTGAAAATAAACAATATCCCTATTTTCATTTTCTCTTATTTTTTCAAGGATATAGTTAGTAAAATCTCCTTTGCCCCATAAATGTAATTCAATAGCAGGATAAAGGCTTTTTAATTTTGCGACAGCTTCGATAGCGACATCTATACCTAAACGCTTTGTAATTGTTCCATGATAGACTAATTTAAAGGGACCATTGGAGTTTCTGGTGATTCTCCTGTCTTCTAAATCAGTAAATATTTTATGATCTGGAACATTCATCGATATATAAATCTTTTCTGGTGGAATCCCTCTATTGATAATAACATTTTTCTGGACATGATTTACACAGATTATCCGATCACTGAACTTTGAACTGATCTTTTCTTCAATACAGAGTAATTTAAATAGAAAATTCCTTTTATTGCGGTATTTGGCTGAAAAGGTTTCTGGAACAGAATCATGCATATCCAGAATTAAAGTTTTTTTTAGCAACTTTGGTAGAATCCCGGCAAAAATAAGGAAATTTGGCATATTGTGGACATGTACTATATCTATTTCCTTTTTAAATAATAAAATTGAACAGGTAAAAAAAGATTTCATTAGAAATCTGATATACGAAATTATATAGTAAAACATTTTATGGCCAGAGTATTTTCTCATATTCAATTCAATAACTGAAACATCTTCCTTACGATAGGATCGTCGCTTTTTTTCCTCCTTTAAGCACAATACTGTAATTTCATAACAACCGGAGGATACAAGGGTTTCTGCTTCACGTCGTACTCTTGCATCATAGGTGTATAATGTATATACAATCATGCAGACTTTCTTTTTAGTCATCTTTTTCTACCAGTCCTGGTGTTTTTTAATGCCCTGTTGAAATTAGATGGGAATTTTCAAGGTCATGTTCTTCTGTAAGTCAAATTGCTGGAATGCGCTCCCGAAGTGGTGCTTTTTCTCATCATTATTGCCTAAACCATAAATATTCAGGCTTAGGCCAGGTCCACCCCAATGATTGATTCCATCTATTTGTGCAACAATTCTATTTTCTATAATTTCAATGGACTTAAATTCTACAGATCTTCTTTTTTTGTACCATGTGATTATTTCTTTGCATGTTCCAAACCATACAAGGTCAGTCTGAATATAATTCAAAAGCTGTCTATAAAAATCATTCCACAACCTTTCTGGAGCTAAGCTTCTTCCGTGCCAGTTTACTGTAAGAACACCACCGAATTTTTTTACCTGTGCAATGATTTTCTGACACATTTGAAAAGCTTCTTCGGCATTTAAGTTCATTCTGGAAGGATAAAATAAAGCGGTATCCTGAATCATTAAGGGAATCTCAAAAAAATTATCAGTTTCCAGTGGGGTAAACACCTGAGTGGAACCGTTGTAGAAACCAACTGAATTGTTATAGCCCAAGGTTGAATCATACTCTAAGCCTGCATTACTAATATGATGTGGCGACTGGAGATTATAATACAACCAGTGAATCCTTGTTCCCTCTATTTTTTGTCCGGTAATCTCTGAAATTTTTTTAGACTCCTGTAAACCCTTTTCTGAATTATACCAGGCATCTATTCCATGCAATCCTATTTCGTTTTTCTCATGGATGATTTTTTTTATATGTGTCCTCAGATCGCGGATTTCATATTTCCCGGCACGTTTTTTATTATCATATCCATTTTGACTCTGACCAGATTCACCTTTAAAAGGTAAAAAAAAATAAGTGGATTTCAGGTCTTGTTCTATTTCCCCATACAGGTCAAATCCAAGCCAGAAATCTTTACAAACTCCCAGGAATATGGCAGGAAGTTTTAAAACAGCTATAATATTCTTCCATAGCTTTCCTATTTTGCATTTTCCTCTAAAGAAATCACATAAAGTCAACCATGTCGCCCGATAGATAAAACCAAATAAAGTATGATCAAAGACATGCTGTCGAATCCCTGCAAAATCTATGTCATGTGTTAGGCATGTCATATATTCATATCCATATGGTGTAGGCGGTACTTCAATTAGTAGGATATTTTCCTGAATGATTAATGTTCTCAGAATATCAATGTGAATTTCAAGACTGGGTATCCCGGCGTATTGAATAGTCTGTCCCGATGTCAATAAACTGTGTATTTCCGAGAATACATCATAGCTTATCCGGATTATTGTATACTCTGTTTTCCTGTCTTTCACAATAAAAGTACTGTCATGGGAATTCTCAACTCCAAATAAGGAGAGATCAGAGTAAATCGGGCATGTCATTCCCCTCCATATTATCAGTTTTTGCTCAGTAGAAGGTTTCACTATTATACCTGTTTCAGAGTCAAAGGGCAGTTTTTTTGAGTTGTAAATTATAATCAGTTTCCCATTCATTTTTTCAGGGAATCCTCCGGTTGTAATAATCACATCATAAAACGTATTTTCAGTATAAAATTCCCAGGGAGTTTTGAATAATTCAAAAAACTCTATAACAGTTTCTTTAAATTTGTCACTTGATTGAACTCCAATCAAATAATCCTCACTCTTTTTTGAATCTGATTGATTTATCTCTTATGCTCACCTTCTCCCTATCTTCTGAGGAACAGAAGCCAAATAAAAAAATAATGAAAATAAAGTGCCGCCGCAACAGGCTCCTTTATTACTTTTTTAAGAATCAATCAATAATTCCTGACTCAATTTTTCTCTTCAGAACCTATAAAGTGATCCTTATTC
Organism: Spirochaetaceae bacterium; assembly: GCA_016342385.1. GTDB lineage: Bacteria > Spirochaetota > Spirochaetia > DSM-2461 > DSM-2461 > Spirochaeta_F. Next base: position 7,678 of record JAEINM010000040.1, read on the forward strand.
AAAATTCTAATTCCCGGAGTTACAGCAGTAAATGGGATTTTAGTATGAATTTCATAATGGATTAGATTAGACCCGGGGACAAAAAAAACCATAAAAAAGTACTAATATTTAATACTTTTTTATGGGATTATTACCTGTAAAATAATACAATAATAATATTTATAGAGATAAGATGGTTTATTGATATAATCTTTACTATAATAGGTTTATGGCAGACATTGAGGAGTTTACGACTGAAAAAACTCTTACAGAAATATTGGTATATTATATATCACTGCTGTTGGATTATAAAAAAATAATTTTGGGAACAACTTTTATATCTATGGTATTAGTTATTCTGTTCTCCATCATCTCTATAATGCTTCCACCGCACATCAGTCCTCTCCCGAACCAGTATCGTGCTTATGCAATAGTTCTCTTTCACGAAAGTGGCGGCAACACAGGTATGATGTCCTTGCTTTCTACATTTGGTGTTGAATCCAGTACTTCTGAGACTTCAGTGACTCAACTGGCAATTAAGGTTTTACAAAGCCGCTCTTTTATTGATGGTATTGTAAAAAATTTTAATATAATTAATAAATACAATATTGAGACTATGGTTACAACGAAATCTAGAGAAATTATTATTGAAAATTCAGAATATACCCTAGATCGAGATACGGGTACTCTTGCTATATCTTTTACTGATATTGATCCTGTATTTGCTTCAGAGTTGGTCAATTATGAAGTAAATCTTCTGGAGAAATGGTTTTTGGAACAGGATGTCTCACTGCGCTCTGTTGAGCTCTCCAAGATGGAGGAAAAGCTCAATAATCTGACAAAAGAAATATCCGAAATAGAAGGAGATATTAAAAACTTTCAACAGCAGCATGGTGTGTTAGATATCAATGAGATTGCATCGGTTCAATCGGCTATGATATCAGACCTCAGAACGATTCTTAATCAGGTTGAACTGGAGATTGATGATTATTCGGAATATTCTACAATTGAGGATCCAGCTCTTACGATATTAAAAAACCGACGACAAAACATAATTAATCAGATTATGCGAATAGAAGGAGGCTATGTCAGTAGTGACGGTCGAAACATGCCTTCAACCCAGGAATTGCCACAACTCTCGATGAATTTCGCGCATATGAAAGCAGAGCTGGCTTTAAAGAATCAATTATTTCAGACTCTTTCTGAAAGATATGAAATTACAAAACTGGCTGCTGCGGAGGAAGGGGTATTTAGAGTCTTTGAATATGCTGAGATCCCTGAACAAAAGATTGGACCTTCACGGGGGCGTTTATGTATGATCGTAACAATGGTGGCTTTTATGTCATCTATAATGTTTTCATTATTGATTAATACAATAAAAAGCATAAATCCGGATAAAAGGAGAAAATGAAAATCTAATCTTAATTATCTGGTCAATCCCGTTGTTCCGTATTCCTGAATAATCTTTTTTATGAGTTTTTTATGGTTCACTTTGAACTCACAACCAAATCCTTCAGGTTTCTCATGTTCCCCACGGGAATTTATCCATGTAACCCGGCTCGGGATCTTAACCTTATTCCCATTGACCTCAAAAGCCACAGCACCGGAATCCTTTACTTGAATCTCAGACAGATCACAGGAAATAAAACAGCCGCCTTTTGAAATATCCAGTATAGTCGAGTTTTTGGAGATCCCATCTGAAATCCATTGTCCACTAACATTGATCTGCTGTCTTAAGGAGAAACGTTTCTGCAGGAAGTGTTGAATATCTTTTTTCTGGGCTTTACTCAGGTTTTTAAACATGATCCCGTAACCATCATTTGTCTGCCGCATAATCTGGCCTGAACAGCTTATCTCCAGCCGGTCAGATTTAAATGTAATATCATGATCTCTTTCGGTAGAGAGTTCTTCATCTGATTTAATGACAAAGCAGCCCCCGACTGATAAATCGTTGACATTCATCTTTTTTGAATCAATTTCTATGACATGATGTATGGGTATACGGACACTCTCTCTCCAATGCCTTTGTAAAGCCTGAAAGTAGGGCGCTCTGAAGTTTTTCTGTATGACATAACCTACAATGAGTATAAGAATAATATTTCCTGCAAACATTAATCCATTTTGAAAGCCTGGAACCGTTTTCAGGTAGTATACAGGTCTTGATATCCATTTCACAATAAAATCTATGAGTATAAGTGTGCTGTGTACTATAAAAACATACCAGGTGGTTTTATTGACAAAATAGAAACCTATTCCCACTAGAGGTGCTGTTATCAGCCACAGTCCGGCGAAAAAACCGAATCCATTAAAAAAATTCCTGAAAATCAGATGAAAGGGAACCTGTCCCAGTAATTTGATTAAAAGAATATTGGCAAGAGGAGCCAGGATATAGACCGCAATTATCAGATAGTGATTAACAGGGCGTTTTACAATGACTTTTATTTTGCCCATAATAAATACCACCCTGTCGGTTCTGCATCAGGATCAAGACTGGAATGGATTTCTGATTCACTTTCTTCTTCGACGGCGGATACACCGATATCCCACAATCCATCTCCTAGAGAATCGTATTCTATTCTATACAAAGGTATAGCTTTGGGGATTGGGGTCGTATTTAATTGTATCCAATCCGGTTCTCCATGATTTTTATAATAGAGATTATATGAATCAATAGCAGATTGATCATCATGGGTCCAGACAACAGTTACCGAATCTGTTGTCTTAAAAAATTCTTCTAAAACCTCATCGACAGTGAATTTGGTTATTGTCGGCATGGCACAGGATGAAAAGATAGATATGAAATGAATGAAAGTAAAAAAAAGAAAACCGACAATGATTTTTTGATTTTTCATTTTTACCTCCAAAAGGAGTTCCTTTACTAATTAATATAATCTTTTTTTAGTCAAAAAAAAACAGTTTTCACAATATTCTTTTATGATTTTGAACGTAGTTGAGCCAGTACTTAACTCCTTTGCTCTCTGCCATCTTAAAAACTTTTTGAAATCCCTTGCCATAGATCGGACTTTTATCCTCCATCAGTTGATGAATCCTATAGGAAGCTTCTGGAGATATCATATCTTTCAGTATTAGATAAGCTGTAAACTGACAGCTTCCCTCTTCCAGTTGTGGACTGAGGTCTGTCAGATTCCGGCTGTAGAACCATATATGCATCAACTCATGGGCACAGGCTGTGATAAATGATGATTCAGGAAGTCCTTTGAGAATATATATATCCATCGTGAAATTTCTGATTATGCCATTGACAGTCTCTCTCTGAAACCGGGCAAATCCCTGTTTTTCCGATGAGCCTGCCAGACTTTTTAATCGGCTTCTGTCAATGAGGTAAAATTCCGGTCTGAAAGGTAAAATCTCTATTCCAAGATTTTCCAGCTTATGGTGGACCGTTTTCAGCAGAAGTTTTCCTTTTACCCGATCTTCAACAGCAGATTTATGACATAGCATACAGATTCTTCTACCGTCACTATACGTGGTCCCCCCTTTGGTCAGTTCCCGTGATATGAGCCGCCCACAGTAGTTGCAGGTAGGCACTTTATTTAAATGTTCTACATGATAGGAATTCCCCCAGTAATCTTTAAAATACCGGCCTGTAATCTGTCTTTTGCAATGGCTGCAGAGAAGGGGAGTTCTCACTGGTTTATCTCATCTCCCTAATTATTTTGAGTTCAGTCAAATGAAAGGTAAAGGTGGCAACCGCATAGAGCAGATCTTTTTCTGCCTGCCCCCCCTCAAAAAATCCCCCGGATGTGATTTTTCCATAAATCTTTGGAATTCTCCCGTTAGGGAATAGAGGGGCATTTCCCATCAGGTTTAGAATCTTTCCAATCTGGAAGCCCCGGAAATATCAATATTATGCAGAGTCGGGTTTCCTGAATAGTAGAGAGCCGAGGCTCCTGAAACAGATGCTGTGAGAGCTCCCGATAAGTTCACATAAACTTCACTGGCTCCACTTACCGCAATATCACCATCTGTCGATGCAGTATTTTTACAATCTAATTCACTGGCACCGGAGCAGTCTATTATCATCTGTCCAGTTGAAGTGATCGAACTAATAGTGAGTTCGCTTGCACCGCTGACCTGACAATCTATATGGGCAGATGAAATGAAATCTATTCTGACATCACTTGCACCACTGACATCGGTATAAAAACTACTGCTGTTTTGAAAACCGGAAACAACAGCAGCTGATGCACCGCTTACCTTCAGAGAGTTCAATTCCGGCATAATAACCGTGACATTAAATTCAATATGACTGAAGAAATAACCGGATTCCAGATCAAGAGTCAGCATGTTGTCGGTTACATATACTTCCAGATAAGGAAGAATATTGTCATCACATGAGACTATAACTGAGTATTCATCACCTTTCATGGTTGTAAGATCGCAGGTATTTGACGCTCTAATCGATGTGAAGTCAGTTAGACTGTAGCTGTTTTCAACAATATTTCCGGAGCCGCGAATCCCCAGAATGTCGCAACCTGAAAACACAAAAGATATGGAAACTAGAAGTAGTATTAATGGCCCTTTTTTCATAAATTATTCACCTTTTTATTGAGTTACCTATAAAACCCCAGTCATATGAAGACCTGTTACTTTTGAGAGATCTTTCTTTAATCCCCCCGGCTTTTTTAAATGTATTGATTGAATGCCAAGTTTCCGGGCAGCTTCTGTATTTTTCTTTGAATCATCTATATAAAGGCATTCATCCGCCTTTAGGGCATATTTTTCCATCAATAGAGAAAAGATTGCCGGGTCTGGTTTAATCAATTTGACAGCGGCAGAGACGATTCCCCCATTAAAGAAACGGAAAAAATCATATTTTTGAAAAGTTTTCTGAAACAGATCACTATGATAATTTGTCAGATAATACAAGTTGAAGCCCCTTTTTTTCAGCTTCTTCAATAGATCTGTATTCTGTTCGATGGGAGTTAATACTTTCATAAAATCGCTATGATCTTTCAGAAGGGTTTCTTTTCCGGGATTTCGAGAATATATTGCCTGAAGAGCTGCTTCCCGGCTTATAGATCCCCGATCCAATTCCACCCATTCTTTGCTCATGTATATTTCCCTGAATATAAAATTCACATCCTTGTTTTTCAGGCCCGTACTTTTTAGAAGTTTTTTCGGCTGGAAATTAATCAGGACATTGCCGAGATCAAATATTATATTCTCAATCATATCATTTTAAAGAGGATGCTGTTCTCCATATGAATGTGAACGAATGTTTCCTTTTCCAGTGTATTGAGAAGTTCATAGATTTTAACTACTCTGGGAGAAGCGTCTTCCGGTAGTGAAAAATCATTGGTAAGAGTGTTTATTTTTTTGAAAATTATCCCGGCCGAGTCGTGTTCATCTTCAGTATCAATCATATATTTTACTATTCTGTCCCGCAGCTCTTTTGTTCTGTTTGAACTGTATTCCCTTAAGAGTGTAAAGAGATTCTGCTCCTCTTTTTTCTGGTGAGCTTCCATCTCTTCTTGAAGAGAAAAAAACAATTGGCGCAGTTGATTCTGTTGTTCTGAATCGGAATTGTCCAATAGGAACAACATCTTGATCTCATTCATAGTATTATTCATGAATTTGTGATGATGGCCCTCTATAAAATCGAGAATTTTATCAATAGGTTCATTTTCCCAGTAAATCACTTTTGATTTCATCAGTTTAAACTCATCAACAGCCAGATCCAGCTCGCTGATCACATCGGATTCCAAGAGATTTTGTTTCCTTATGGCCTCTTCCAGAGTGGTATTCCCCTTAAAGGAAAAATCAATTTTATATTTATTGAGAACATCTACCGTATAGGGGTGTTTAGCTACTATTTGCCCCAGTGTCTGTGTTTTATCTATGTTGTTCATAGTTCCTCCAGTTTTCTTTTAGATAATTTCCGGTTTCAATTACACTTTCTAATAGATAGCGTAAATTTTTTTCATTCATATTCTGGTGAGTGAATAAAAGTCTCAGTGTAAGAGCTTTTCCAATATATCCATAAGCCAGAAGCATTTTTCCGCTTTTATACAACTCTGTCCTGAGAATCTGATTAAACCTGTTGGTATTTCCATCAATTTTATACCTGAAGCATAGATTGAAAGATTCCCTGGGAACGACCATTTCCAGTTCTTCACTCTCGGTAATTATCCCTTCTCCAAGCTCTGCCAGTTTATGGTATTTTTCTATTCTATCTCCAAAACCGGATTTCTGATAGTATTTCCAGTCGAGAAACCATTTCAGACTGTCCACTCTCCGTCCGCACTGGAGGGAATAGGTTCCTAAATTGTAATCGCCACCATTGTCCTCTTTTCTGTGAAGATAGCTTTTATCTCCGACATTACAGGTAAAATCCATAATACCGGGGCGATTATTGAAGAGTAGAACATTGCAGATAAGAGATGTTCCTGGCATTTTATGAAAATCCAAAGTAAAAGAGTCTACAGATTCAAGACCGGTCAGATATTTATTTTTTAGACTGTCACTAAATATAGCAGCCCCCCCCCAGGCTCCATCGGCATGGAGCCAGAACTTGTATTTATCCCGTAGTTTTATTATAGCGGGCAGGGGATCAAAGGCTCCTCTTACAGTGGTTCCCAGAGTCGCTGTGACAAAGAAGGGATCACCCCCCCTTTCTTTGACAAGATTGATTTCCTGTTCCAGTATTTCGACATTCATTTTGCCCTTTTTATCAACGGGAATCTTTATCAGATGATCCAGTCCTATACCCAGTATATTCACAGTTTTATCGAGAGAGTAATGAGCGTTTTCACTGACAAAGGCAAAGAGTTGCCTATGGCCCGATAATCCGGTGGATTTCATATGATCAGAGACTATGTTTCTAGCGGTCATCATGGCAATCATATTGGCATTGCTCGATCCTGTGGTCATCTGACCTTCTCCATCTGTAAATTCTGCCAATCTGATCATCTGGTCAATCATGTATTTTTCCATAAGAACTGATACAGGTGCAGCTTCATAACTTCCGGCAGAAGTCTGGGATACGGCTGATGCGATTTCTCCGGCGATGGAGGGGATATTAGCACCGGACCACATTCTGTTGCTGAAACCGAAGTGATGTGTTTTTACACAATAATGTAAATATTTATCTATCCAGTATCCTATGGTTCCGGGATCTTCTCTCTTCCTGGATTCATCGAGATTTAGAATCCTCTTTAGATCCTCAGGATCCAAAGCTTCTGTAATTCGTTCTTGTTTATCTGAACTTAGAAAAGTTTCAATTGACTTGAAAAGATCCTTAAGAATATAAGTCATAAATCAATTATAACCCTATGATTGCAGATCAGTCAAAAGAGATTACTTTCTATTGAGGACAGTATCACCACTCCATTCCGGCGGCGGAGGATTTTTAATATATTTTTCACACCTTCCAATGAACAGAGCAGAACAGTGGTCATCAGGTAAAAGAGTTTTTGTTTTTTGAAAAAAATCCAGAGCTGTATTGAATTCCCGTTTATAATAGTATTCTACACCTTTTTCATGTGTGTCCCAGGCTTCTTTCATTGGCCCGATTAATTTCCTGCTGGCAGAATATATTTTAACACTCTTTGTTTTTCCTTTAACAATAACATGATCAACCATTCTGCAGGGGACTACTGTGGAGACTTTTCTGTACATGGATTCTGATATGAGCAGAGATTCCCTGTACAGTTTTGTCAATCCTTCCATTCTCGATGCCAGGTTGACCATATCTCCAATAACAGTATAATCCATTTTTTTTTCAGAACCGATATTTCCTATTGTTACTACGCCATAATTAATACCTATTCCCGCATGAAATTTTTCCCTGCCATGTTTAGCCTGCCAGAGATTGAATTCCTTCAATTTTTCTATCATGTCTAGACCGGCGTAAAGGGACTGCAGAGCATCGTCATCACTGTGAACAGGTGCCCCGAAAAAGGCCATAATGGCATCCCCTATATATTTATCGACGATTCCATGGTGACTGGTAATGACATCCACCATCATCTCAAAATATTTATTAAGCGATTCTACCAGTTCATCAGGAGGTAGTCCTTCCGATATGGTTGTAAAACTCCGGATATCGGAAAATAAAATGGCCAGGACTCTGTTCTCTCCCACCAGCATGGATTCGGGATCTGAATAGAAACGGTCAACGACATTTTTCGGGACATATTTTTGAAAAATATTTCTGATTTTTGATTCTTTTCTTTTAGCAATAACTGCTTGAAGAGCATATTTCTTCATCTGATTATTAGCTTTATCCAGTTCTGAAGTCATAATATTGAAATAATGGCCCAATTTACCCGTTTCATCCTTATATTGAAGAGTCACTTTAGTCGAGAGATCATTTGTTGTGATAATTGTACGTATGGCATCGACTATTTGTTCAAGTGGCCTTGTCAGATAACCTGAAAATATGAAAAGAAGAAT
>JAEINM010000041.1 GCA_016342385.1 Spirochaetaceae bacterium
GCCATATCCAGACTCATAGGACAAACATCAGAACAGGACCCACAAGATGTACATTTATTCACAGAACTTTTGATAAATAAACCGGGAAGCCTCAATAGAACTCCCAGCATCTGCCCTATAACCATAAAAGGAGACATCCAGCAGCTTGTATGGCAAAAACCATATCTCCCAAGTACAAGACTCAATAGGAGTATTAATGTCAATACAAAAAGATAGATAATATAAGCACCGGGATTACTTATGGAAATCCCATATTTCAACTGATAGAAAAAGTCAGGTTCTAAAGGACTTTCCTTTAATCCTGCCGCTGAAAGGGCCAATGAAATCCATGCCGCTAACCATGGTACCCATAGAGCAAATTTGATCCATTGCAATTTACTTCTATTCACTTTGTTAGGATTTGCACTAAAAGAGAAGTTCTGAACGGCACCGGCAGGACATATCCAGCCGCAGAAGAGTCTTCCCCAAAAGATAGAAATGAAAAATTGAGCTGCAAATACAAATACACTTCCTGCAATAATCCCTTCCATCAATCCCATAAAAGGGAGGTAAGGTGAAAAATAATATAATGTGACCGGCATTAGTACAACCCAGATCAACATCAGCCCAATTCTGATTCTCTGCCTTCTTTTATTAATGGCAATATACGTATCTTTGATTCGTTTTGTTGTTTTCATAAGCTAATTATCAACATAAATTGTTTATAAAACTATCAGGGCTGACTCCTGATTTCATAGGGGTTAGCCCCTAATCAGCGTTTTAATCACGTGATGAATGAATTAAACGGAAGAGTTCAATCCTGTTTTTTACTTCTGTTTTACGGAGAATAGAGGTCAGATGATTTTCTACAGTTTTTTCCGATATAAAAAGTTTTTCTCCTATCAGGCTGTTTGAATCACCTGAGATTACCAGTTCAACGACATCTTTCTCTCTTGAAGAGATTCTATAATGCTCAAAAAAATAATTACTGATTTTATTATTCTCCATTAAAGTCGGTTTTCCAAAAAGATTCTGTACTTCGAATATGGATATCAGGCAGATTCCACTGACATAAAAAGCTAGTGATAAATCATTTAGATATATAGGAAGTTGAATGCCTATGGCATCAATGAACACAAAAGGGATGAATATGACTGATAATATGCCTATCCTTCTTAAAAATATCCGGTTCTTTATTTTTTGCTCTCCCAGACTTTTAATTAATATTATTAGAACGGATAAAAGTGGTGTGAAAAAAATCAGAAACTGCAGGAATCTTCCTGAAATAAGGGGGAAAAATCCTAAGAGATATAATACACCGAAGATAAATGTTAAAACAGGAGGGGAAAACAGGAATAAATGCCACCAGAATCCATTTGCTGCTCCTGTTCGTAACAGAGCTAAGCGGGGAAGAGCTATTGAAACTAACAACCCGCCGATCAATGCCCAGATATTACTGAATGAGATAATAGTATTATACATTAATTCAGAAACAACAGGTTTAATGACATTTCCATACCGAAATATGAGGATTTCAATAAGGAATGAACCGAGACCGGCAATAGCAGCGGCAAACCAAATCGATGCCTGGTGATGATATTGTATACGGAACCAGATAGCAAGAGCTATTGATGCTGCAGAGAAAGCAATGGCTAATAGAAGAATAAAAGATGTGAAATGATCCAAATTAATTCCTTAAAGATCTTTTGTATATTATATTATGATCTCCTCTGTTTATACACCCTGAAATATAAACAGATTTGAAGTACGAGCTAAACTATCTCTGTTTATATAGACATGAAAACCTACGAACTGAAAAAAATATCCACCATGTCTGTATATGACCGGCCGAGAGAAAAGATAATGAGCCGTGGAGCCGAAATCCTTTCCGACATTGAATTGATGGCTATACTTATCGGAAGCGGTACGAAAAAACACCCGGTCGAGAAACTGGCCTCCAAAGTCCTGCAGCTTGTAGATGAAACCCCGGGAATTTTCGAAGCAGACGATTTCCTATCAATAGATGGTATAGGACCTGCCAAAGCCACCTTGTTAACAGCGGCCATGGAATTATCCAGAAGGATCTACAGCCCCCGGAACAAAAAGATCTCCTCCCCTTCCGATGTCTACCCACTGATTGCCCACTACGGTGATCGGCAACAGGAGTATTTCTTCAGCATTTCCCTCAATGGAGCACATGAGGTAATTGAAGTGAAAACCGTATCCAAAGGAATATTAAATCGTGCGATTATACATCCGAGGGAGATTTTCGCAGAAGCCATTACTCAAAGAGCGGCTTCCATCGTGGTGGCCCATAACCACCCATCGGGGAATCTGGAACCAAGCAAAGAGGATCGGGACATTACTTACCGCCTTCAGGAGGCCGGTATGTTATTGGGGATTGAATTGCTAGACCATGTGGTCTTTTCCCATAAGGGATATTTCAGTTTCCTCGAGGAGGGAGAGATCTGAGATGAAGAATCCTGATTACCAACCATAATGATTCAACAGACATTTAAACTTATAGGAAATGACCTGATATGCTTCTATTCTTTGCAACCTAATGACAATTACTAGCACTTCCGGCTTAAAATCATTTGTCACTTATTTCTGAGCACAGTATATCCTGTTCTTTCATACTTGTTTCAAAAATTATTAATGCTTTCACAAGAAAAAAAGACTCTGTTTGCTTCAGGATCATACTCAGAGCTTCCTGTCTATCTACCGGTTCAGTATTAAGATAAGCATCAAAGGCATTACTTGTCATTTCATTCCCTTATTATTTATTCTTATCAATTACAAATTTATTTTTTATTCCTCTACTTTTACTTAATTTAAGCCCACTCCTCCGTCATCCATTTTAACCGGACGTTTCCAGTAGAAAAATTGAGGAATAACCGATTCGTCATCCTCACCTGCCAGGCTGATAATATTCCAGAATGAACAATACTCATCTCCTGGACCAAATACACTTTTATTTTTCCTATATATTTTATTATTTTTACGAACGTAACAGACAATCCCCGGAGAATTGGTGTCGCTACCAACTGATTGCTCCCGAATATATTCTCCTCCCCCATGGGATGCCATACGGAATCGCCAGCCTCTGCTGTTGGCCAACTCCCTTTGCTCATGAGGAGCATCTTTCGAAACGAGAACAACAGAATACAGATTTTCAAGATGAGGTATAAACGGATTTATCCCATCTGCCCATAATGTGCAGTACCGGCATCCCTGTCCCATATTATGAATTAAAAACAATGTATCATTATCAGCGAATAAATCGAGAAGAGACAACTCACCCTCAAATGTTTTGAAACGATAATTCTTTACTTCCACAGGTGGATTTTCCCTTCTGAGTTTTGTTAGCTTTTTATTGATTTCACACATCTCATTTTCCAGTTTTTCTATCTCATTCTGGACCATATCAATTCCTCACTTATTAAATTGGATATATACAGGACAAAGTATTGTCTGTATATATCCAAGTATAAAACTTGAAAATATTACTTTCTAGTATTTTCTCACGAGGTAATTCTATTAAAATTTCAACTGTGCAATTCAATGCCTGTTTGCAGATTTCGATTGTCAAATCAATCCGGGAGAATTATATTTTTAATAATATAATCCAGGAGGAATATAGATGACTATAACACCTTATATTAATTTACCAGGAAACGCTGAAGAGGCGATGAATTTCTATAAAGGCATCTTTGGGGGTACAACTGAGATCATGCGTTGGAATGAGATGCCTCCGAATCAAAAGATGCCTTTGAGTGATGACTGGCAGAACAAAATCATGCATTGTTCTCTTAATATAGATGAAGACGTGACTCTCTATTTATCAGATTCATTGGTGAATGAGACGCCAGCGAACAACACAGTCTTCCTTCATGTTGTGTTCGATTCCGAAGATGAACTTCGAAAAGCATATAAAGCGCTCTCAGTAGATGGTAAAGTAAATATGCCTGTAGACAATACTTTCTGGGGCTCGGTTTATGGAGATCTAGTAGACAAGTATGGCACAGGCTGGGGCCTGGAGTTTCCATTGTCGAAATAAATGAGTTCCTATTATTGAATTGAGGAGAAACTAATATATGGTAATAAAATCACAAATAACAATAAACAGTACTAAAGATAAGGTATGGAAAGTCATAACTGATATTGAAAACTCTCTAAACTTTATTAGGGGAATTGAAAAAATTGAGATCCTGGAACAAAATGGAGATAAATTTATTGGCTTGAAATGGAAAGAAACCAGAACCATGTTCGGTCAGACTGCTACAGAAATAATGTGGATTACTGATGCTAAAGAAAATGAATTCTATTCTACCAGGGCGGAAAGCCATGGAGCAATTTATGTAACAGAATTTTTATTATCAGAGAATAACGGTTCTACTGAATTGTCAATGCACTTCACTTCAAATGCTGTTACTTTTAAGGCAAAACTCTTATCCATCATGTTCTTCCTATTTGCCGGGGCGACTAAAAAAGCCTTTATGGATGATTTAATAGATATAAAGGCCGCTGTTGAAAAGAAATAGAGATTGATTTTTTTTGTTAATGAAAGGAGAACTGCATATGATAAATTTTCTTAACGTAAGTATTTGGGTAATTCTGATTTCCGGTGTTATCAATATGGTCGGAGGTATGCTGTGGTATGGACCTCTTTTCGGAAAACCCTGGATGAAAGGAATGGGTATAGATCCAAATGACAAAGAAAAAATAAAAGAGATGCAAAAAGGCTCCGGAATAGGATATGCATTTTCCCTTTTGTTTTCACTCATATTCGGATATGCCACAGATCTGATATTGAATACTCTGAATTTACCCAATGTATTTGTTGCCCTGGCTCTAATATTTATTGTTTATATCGGGTTTTCTCTGAGCAATACGATTAAAGGAATTCTATGGGGTGAAATCAGCAAGCCCGTATTTGTCATTAATACAGGATTTGAAGTGTTTTCTGTCATTGTCCTGACTTTTGTCGCCTATTATCTGTAATCAAATATCACGATTGCGGACATGATATTTCCGGATTGCTGACTTTTTGTAAACTGTCGAGGATCTTAGACTCATATAGTCCACCACCCGGACTCTGGAGATATCAGAGATTACCTTGCCTGATGGTGAAAATATAACAGTGACACTGACAAATCCTGAGGGGTTTGCTATTTCACCTTCAGACAGAACAGTTGCGGTAAACGTGGAATTTACAATTGGAGCAGCACAACTCTGTGATGACTATGTAAATGAAGAGTCTGGAACAGGAGTCTATTATGATTGGTATCTACCGTCTCGAGATGAACTATTCAAACTTTATCTTTCTAAAGATAAGATCGGAGGTTTCTCTAGTTTAGACTATTGGTCTTCTTCTGAAGATGGTTATCTCGATGCCTGGTTCAGGGGATTTTATGATGGATACAATCAATGTTCAAGTCCCGGAAAAGAAGAATCCGGGACTTGATATTTATAGATAGTCTTTCTAATAACTTTTACGTTTTTCCTGTTTCTTAATATTCTGCAATTCTTTTCTTCGTAAAGATTTTTTCTGAATATGTTTCAGAGCAGAAGGTTTCTGAAAGTATTGTTTCTTTTTATACTCTCGAATGATTCCTTCTTTCTCTACTAATCTTTTAAACCTGCCAATTGCTTTCTCAAGATTTTCATCATCGTACAGCCGGATATTAGCCAAAATTATCACCTTCCTTCTCATTTTATATTAGTCATTTATGCTAATTGAAAAATTTCAGAAATCTTTCATGCAGAAAACCGGACAGATAGAGGTCTTTTTTACATTGTACGCAAAATTTATGTAGTTCGGCTTTAAAAGAAAAGCAGCAAAGCTAAAAATGTTCTCTTTCTCTATTTTATTCATCCCATTTCCTGCGCGAAAGAGGAGAAGCAGGGTATGATCTTCCGGAGACTATGCCCCAACGATTCCAGCTACCTACACCTCATCTTCCATAAGATATAAGCAGACATCGTTAGCACTGAGGGTCCTTTGTCTGCGGTTTTTACAACTGGAATTCAATATATCTGAAACCCATAGAAAGTCAATACTGAAATACCCCATTCATTGTCATAATGTGTATATTATTTCAATGTTTATTCTCAGGAGGAGCTTATTGGGAGATAATAATCTGTTCTGTGCCGTATTCTGAGCTACCGCTTAAAAGTTTCTGCAACTTTTAATAAGATAGCCATAACCATCAACCGGATCAGATTTTATTAAATGGTATCCAGGGCTCTGCTCAGATCACTGATAATGTCCACAGGATCCTCAACACCACAGGAAATACGGCAGGTCGAAGCTTTAATATCCGCCAGTTTGCGCCCCTCCTCGCCCTGTTGCTGATGAGTTGAGATTGCATTGAGGGTAGCTACAGTTTTGACCCGTCCAAGATCTGTGGCCCGCCAGATCATATGGAGATTATCGTAGAATTTCCGGGCATTTCTGGAATCATCTGGTGTTTTCTCTTTCAATTCGATGGAAAGCATATGGCCGAATAGTGGTTCTCCATCATCAACCAGAGACATGTATTTTCTCGCGATATCTTTATCAGCAAAGCTTTCCAGACCGGGATAATTAACTTTCCCGACCTTGGGGTGGTTCTCAAGGAACCGGGCCACGGTCATCGTTGTCCGGCTCATCTGAGCGACCCTCATGCGCAATGTCCTCAGATCATTGAGAATCATAATGGCAGCCATGGGATTAATATTGGGACCATTATCACGGAATGGCCAGAATTTTGTCCATGTGGCAAAATCGGAACGCATATTGTCGCAGCCCACCTTACTGGGGATATTTTTCTTAGCGATTAGAAGCCCGCAAATGGATGTCCCGCTGGCGCCGATAACTTTTGATGCCGAATGAACAACGATATCAGCTCCCCTGGTAATAGGTCTGGTCAGAGCAGGAGAAGCACAGGTGGAATCTACGATCAGCGGTATACCGTGCTTATGGGCAATGTCCGCCACTTTCTCAATGTCAAAAATAGATAATGAGGGATTGGAGGGAAATTCACCATAGACAAATCGCGTATTGTCATCGATTTTGGATGCCCAGTCTTCCGGATTGGCAGGATCTGTGACCCAGCGCACCTCTATGCCCTCTTCCTGGTGACGACGGACAGAAAATTGCTGAAAGGTTCCACCATAGACTTTAGCCGAAGTGACTATATTGGGCTTGGGGTACCGGGAATCATAAACTAAAAAGGGATCTGTCGCTGTGCGGATGGCAGACATACCACTGGAAGTCGCTATACAACCGGCTTCGATGGATGTGCCGTAGGTTTCCAGAAGAGCGGCTGTTTCTTCAAGGAAATAACTTGAGGGATTAGCAATACGGGAATAACACCAGTTGGGCATTTCGTAAGCCAGTCCGGCTTCCATCTCAGCGCTATTGTGATAGGCCTGGGCAGGACTCAGATAGACGGGCTCCATAATTGAACCATTATTGTAGTCCAGTGCCTGTTGAAGGTCATATAAACCGTGAGTGGCAACAGTGTCGAATTTCCAGTTTTTAGCCCGGTTGATCCGACGCTGGCGATCTCTAATCATATCCTGACCTTTATCAACCCAATAAGCTTTTTCTGTAATGTCCAGTCCCTTTTCATTCTTCATTATTCACTCCTTCCAGATTATATGCCGTTTCATTTTTCACAGTAGACAGAACGACCATTGTTTTGAGGTTGCCCACATGGGGCAGAGCTGTTAATTCATGGAGTACAAGATCTTCGAAAGCGGAAATATCCTTTACAGCAATCTTCAACAGGAAATCCGCCTCCCCTGTAACATGGTGGCATTCCATAATTTCCTGGAGATTCCCGATCGCCTCAAAAAAACCCGAAACCGCCTCTTTTGAATGCCTGATCAGCTTAACTTCCACAAAAGTGTGCATTCCGATTCCCACAGATGCCGGTTCTACCAATGCAACATATTTC
Source organism: Spirochaetaceae bacterium (assembly GCA_016342385.1). Lineage (GTDB taxonomy): Bacteria > Spirochaetota > Spirochaetia > DSM-2461 > DSM-2461 > Spirochaeta_F. The sequence continues at coordinate 7,926 of JAEINM010000041.1, forward strand.
TTAATTACACCGCTTCTTTCCAGTTTCTTTACCCTTTCCAGAGTGGGAGGCGGAGATATATTGATCTTCTTCGCCAGAGCGACATTAGTCATTTTCCCCTCTTGCTGAAGGTGTTTGAGGATCTTTAAGTCAATATCATCTAACTGCATAATAATATTCCGCTATATTCCATATTGAGGTAATAATATACCAAATTTTGAGACTTTACAATAATTTTATTATTTGATTAGAATAGATAAACTATACAACTAAGCAATAAAGATGATACATTAATCTATAAAATGCTCTATTATAAATCTGCGTATCGCTTCCTCTTCGGGGATTCGGCTGGCTGGGATTCCCACTTTTCCGGAGAGATTCCTCAATAGATTATCGGCAAAGAGAGTAAAATTGTCTGAAGTGATAACGGTCTTATTCTTGTATTGTTTTTCCGATAGATCTTCTCCCCTGAATGAAATAATCATAATATCCCCAAGGAATTCCAGTAGAGACAGAATTTCAAGATTGATTCTTTTTCTCGAATATATTTTGGAAAGTGTTTTCAGTTCCTGCATTTTAGTTACGGTTTCTGTAAAATCTATTTTTTTCCAGAAATCTTCTGCTACAGGATCAGGTGTATTTTCCTTTTTGTCTTTCCAGGTCTTAAAATGTTTCTCCAGGCTGTAATAAAGCAGATCAAAAGAAGAGATGATGGCAATCATTTTTTCAATTTGTGATTTTCGCAGATATCTTTTAAAAAGGTTGTAGGCTGCAATAATGGCAATTATTGTAATAAGTAGAGTTCCTACTGAAGCCCACATACCCAAAATTTCCGGTGACAGATTAATAAAGCTGAAAAAATATTCAGTAATTGTTCCCCATATTCGCTGAAGCATATTGATTCCTTTATACATTGGTTATTCTTCTTTTATTAATATAAGAATCGGCATCAATAAGATCCAGCTTAAGACGATTAGTCTTAAGCATGGAGGAGGTTAAACTGAAATGCAGCCTTGCTTGTAGAGCTTCACAATTGATAGTACAATGGCTCTAATGTTTTTACTGAAAATAATTATCTGGATAATAGCTTATACGGCCGGTGTGGCCCGTCTCTCTCTGGCCTGTATTCTCCTGAAAAGAAATAAAAGAAGAGAGGATTTCTGGAAGGTGGCCTTTCTTCTGATTTTTTCTTTGATAATCATTTCTTTGACTAACATGGAAGTTTTTCTGGCCCTGGAGAGTGGAAATCTTTATATTTTCGGTTATATTTCGGAATATGCAGCGGCATTGATCATTATGACTCTCCCCTTGTACATTCACGCTGCAGTGGAAAACAGAAAAAAAAGGGTTCTTAAGGACAATCTCTTCATAAGTCTCTCCCTGTTTCTCTGCCTGATGCTGACTCTAGGTTATATTCTGGACATTCAGAAATTAAATGATATTATCTTCGGAGTTGTCATTGCCCTAATGTCCTTGTCTGTTATCTATTCCAATCTGCTTCCCCTTTTGGAAAAAAAATCAGAAAAAAAACAGGGATCCTTAATGAAAACCTTAAGTATTTCAGTCATTCTCTTAATCCCTCTTATGATATGGATTGACTTTATGAATAGGCAGATTGCCGGGTTTATTGTCCTCCCCATAATGTATTTCATTATCAATGTTCTTATGATTTTATCGGAAATTGATGAACTGAATCATAAAGGGGTGACAGAAAATGTATCGCTAAAACAAATGCTGGCTTCAGGGCTGACCAGGAGGGAACAGGAAGTTGCCGGTCTGCTTCTTCAAGGCCTGACCTATCAGCAGACAGCAGACCGGCTCTGTATTTCCATTCAGACGGTAAAAACTCATGCTAACCGCATCTATAGCAAGACCGACAGCAAAAACAAAATGGATCTGCATCATAAATTGATAAAAATAAGAACAGATTGATATCTCATAATTTTGTTTTAGAAAGTTTTGCAACACTCAACAGGTAAAATGAAATCCCAAAAACAATTAAGGTTAATAACATTTGAAAACTTGAAAAAGTAAAATGGCCAATCTGTAGGTTTAGCCCGTAAATATTGGCATATTCATTATAGGCCTCGATGGGAGCTCCTTTAAAAACATTGTCTATTGCGGCCCTCATATAGACTCTCCGAATGAGAGTGACACTGTGGACACTGGGGAGAAGATTCATAATATTCTGCACATTGCGGCCAAGGCTGCCTATGGGAATATAAATTCCTCCTAAAAAACCTATAAATGTACCGACCAGTGTACTCAGTAAGGAAAAAGCATTTTGTGATTTCATAAATAAACTGATAAAGAAAAATAAACTGCTGAAAGCCATAATTGAAATAACCATTAATCCCAGAATTTTTATGAATGTCGGAACATCAAATAAAACACCTCCATTTAACAGGACATAAAACAGACCGATCACAAGGTTTAAAAGTACCATAAAAAACGCGACAACCCATGAGCTCATCAAATAGCTCAAGGCCAGTATTTTTCTTTCAATAGGTGAAATATAAAAATCATTTATCCTACCGCTCTCTCTATCATGAATTAAAGTCCCCAATACTCCCAACGGGACTGTAACTGTTGATACAGTTAAAATCCCGGCCATAATCCAACTGCTGACCAGCCAGTCTATTCCCTCCAGATTACCTAAAGATTCTCCCAAATTATTTATCTGCATATTCCCCAGAAATAAGGCATACATAATTACAATTATGATCACCGATAAAAAACTGAAAAACACCGATGCTCTATCTCTCAAATAGAGTAAAACATTTCTTTTGACTAATTGGATAAGTACCATCATTATTCACTCCCTAACTTTCTGCCGGTTATATTTAAAAAAACATCATCCATGTCACCGCGCAGGATTTCAAACTCTTCAATGTATTCACTATAGGTCTCTACCAGCTGGTGGCCTTCAAAACAATCTTTTAGGGGGATATTTATTTTGTCATTCATGACATTATGTGTCATTTTATCCCCTGTCAGTCTCTCAGCAAATCCCTTTCGGGGAAGGACTTTCAACCTGTCAGAAGAATACTTCTGTCTCAATTCCTCACTTGATCCGACAGCCAGTATCTGTCCCCGATCCATAACAACAATTTTATTGGCGTCATGAACTTCCTCCATATAATGAGTGGTTAAAAATATGGTTATATCTTTTTCTATGCGGAGTCTATTAATCAGTTCCCAGATATCTTTTCTACTCTTAGGATCCAGTCCTGTGGTCGGCTCATCAAGGATTAATATTTCCGGCCAGTTCAAAAGGGCTCTGGCAATATCGGCTTTTCTTTTTTGTCCGCCCGATAGCTCTCCATACTTCTGGTCATAGAATGGCAGAATTTCAAGTAATTCATTAATCTCACTCACTCTTCCATCTATGTCATGAGGTTTGATTCCATAAAAAGAGCCCCGGATGTGCAGATTTTCTTTAACCGACAACAGCTTATCCAGCATTGAATTCTGGAAGACAATACCTATTTTTTCTCTTATTTTGTTATCATCTTTTCCCAGCCTATAGCCATTCATTGAAACAAGTCCAGAATCAAAATCCAATAAGGTAGCTATGATATTTATGGTGGTACTTTTCCCGGCTCCATTAGCCCCCAATAAGGCAAAGAAGGAATTCTTCTCAACATTAAAGGAGATATTTCTCACAGCCTCAATTTCATCGTATTTTTTTGTCAGATTTTTAATTTCTATTGCTCTCATTTTATTTCCTTATTCCTTATATCTTTTGCATTCTTTACCTAAGAGCATGATGGCAAAATAGAATGTAGAACATCGCGAATAAGGTTGATTTGCTTTGTAAAGACCTAGTACTTTCTCTCTATTTTCAGGAAAAGTCCCTCCATCAATCATTGAAATTGCCGCTATTATCATTTCTGAAAAGGACCTTAAACAGCCAGTACTTATGAAGATTGTCATTGAACTATTTTCTCAGGCTCCCTCTTCAGATAATGAGAGAGCCAAAGGATAATTTATAATCAACCTTTATCCAGGACTTCTCTGATTTTCTGTGCCAGACTGCCGGTTGAAAAGGGTTTTTGAATAAATTGAGCCCCTGTCTCTATAACATTGTGATGAGCTATGGCGGTGGCTGCATATCCGGACATGAATAAAACTTTCAGATCTTTGTGGATCAGCTTTGCTCTGCTAAAGAGATCTTTGCCATTTATTCCCGGCATAATCACATCAGTAAGCAGAAGGTGGACCGGCTCATCATATTCAGAAAGAATACTAAGGGCTTCAGAACCGTTATCAGCACTGAGAACCTTATAGCCAAGGCTCTTTATAATAGCTACAGTTAAATCTTTAACCTGCTCATTATCTTCGGCTACAAGAATGGTTTCACTTCCCTTTTTGTTTATTTTAATCTCTCTTTTCCTTTTAGTTTCAGAAATAGTCTCTTTTGAAATCGGCAGATAGATTTTAAATGTTGTCCCCCGGTCCAGTTCACTGTAGACATGAATCATCCCTTTATGCTGATTGACTATTCCATATACCGTTGCCAGTCCCAAACCAATCCCGAAATCCCCTTTTGTAGAGAAAAAAGGCTCAAATATCTTATTCTGAACCTCCCGGTCCATTCCGCAACCCGTGTCACTGATAGCGAGTAATGCATAAGTCCCGGAATCAGGATCATCCATTTCAACAACAGAAATTTCAATGGTGAGCACCCCTCCATCAGCCATAGCGTCCTGGGCATTGACTGAAAGATTTAATACAACCTGCTCAATCTGTCCGGGATCGGCCATTATGACAGGAGGTATAGGAGACTCATTAATTTCTATGACAATATCCTCCCGGATGGTTCTCTCAATCAATTTTTCAAAATTTCTTATAATTTTATTCAAATCCAGTGGTTTATAGTCGAGATTCTGTTTCCTGCTGAATGCCAGAAGCTGCTGAACAAGATCTTTTGCTTTTGAACCAGCTTTAAATATCTGTCTGACATGGGATGTCTGTGGTTCATCAGTCATTTTGTTTAGCAGAATCTCACTATAACCCAAAATAGGAGTTAAAAGATTATTGAGATCATGAGCGACTCCTCCTGCCAGACGTCCAATCGATTCGACTTTCTGTGTCTGCTGAAGCTGCTCCTCAATTTTAGCTTTCTCCTCCAGTCCAAACCTCATCTTTTCAAATATTCTGGCTGTCTCGTCAAGCTCCCGATAATATGTTTGGACTTCTATAGGGGAATTCAGCTTGCCCGATCCCACCTCTTTGGCGGCTTTCTGAAGAATCTCCAGAGGCCTGACAATAGACCGTGTAATAAAAAAACCGATTAATATGGTTATGAGTCCCAGAGAGAAAGAGATAAGAACAGTATAGGTCCTGTTTTTCTTTAATAGCCCCAGATAATCATTTTCCGGGATATAAATACCGAGAAGCCATGGCCAGTATGAAGCCTTAAAAGGGGCAAACATTGCATGATATGTTTCATTTCCATATTTAAAAGTAAAAAAAAGCTCTTTATTCTCATCGAGCTTATAATCCAGAGTCTGCAGAGTATTATAGGCTGCCAGACTGACACTATCATCGAGATCTGCAATAGAGACAAGGCTTACACTATCACTTTCACCTGCCAGATGGGTTATCTTATCTTTATCGGGATAAGCAAGAACCTGACCATTCTGGTCTAGAATAAAAGCCTTCCCGCTCTTTCCTATACTGAGTGTACTGAGAAAATCTGATAATTCAGAGATCTCAATATCGACTCCCACAACACCATGGAGTGATTGATTGAGATTATATACGGGACTGGCTGTTGTAATTCCGGGGTTGCGGGAAGTGAAAAAGACATAGGGATTTGTCCATATGAGTTTCTTTTTTTCAATGGCATCTTTAAACCAGGGTCTTTCTCTGGGATCATATGTATCTTCCGGGTCATAATATTGATTCTGCTCATTAAAAAGCAGATCGGTTTTCTTAAACTGGACTTGTCTTATTCCCTCTGTAATAGTGATAATTTTTGTCAGGAATCCTTCATCTCCCCTCCGGGAAACCATGACAAACTCACCTTCAACGGTTCCGTAATAAATGCTGGAAAACTGAGTGTTGACCATAAGCTGTTCATAAAAATAGTTTTCCATCCCATTTTTATCACTTGAAGTAACAATTTTATTCACCGCAAGGCCACTAGTCAACAGCGCAGCATCCCTTGCGGGATTGAGATGGCTTCTTGATTTATCTATGGTATAGGAGGAAATATTGTTCATTATCTCATGTGCATGATCGGTAAAAACAGGTTTAGAAGAGAAATAAGTAGAGAGAATGATTAAACTGATTATACCCATTACCAGGCCCGGCATACCCAGTATAAGAATCCGCCGGATAGATATTTTTTTTATCACAACAGTAATCATAAGGAAAGAAATTTATGGTGTCAATCAGAAACAGCGAAACCCGGGAGAAAGAAAAAAGCCATCCCGGAAGAATGGCTTTTTACAGTTAATAATACAAATAATATCAGTTTGTTTTCAGTTTTCCTGCAGCACGCTGGGCAATACCGATATAATCTTTAAAATCTGAGTTTGTCGCTCCGGAAACAGCATCTGCAACAGACCATAGTTTCAGTCCATCGGCATTTTCATCTGAAGCGCGAACCATTTCCGATTCATTGAACTGAAGACCGTTTTCTGCGATAAATGCTTCGATAGCTGCAATGTTACCCAGCCAGGTCTGCCCGAATGACCAGTAACCGGGAGCATCTTTCTTATTAACAGAACCATATGATGTTGTTGTAACGGCTTTAGCTGCTCCACCGAACTCTGTAAATGTTTTAAAGGCACCAGCTTTAGCTGAAGCGACATAGGCTGCCATTGTAGCCTGATTTCTCAGAATAGCTTTTTCCAGATCAGTATTTCCCGCAGCCATTCCCGCATCATCAGCTTCGACATAAGAGAAAGCCGTTCCAGTTGAAACAGCGACATATACTTTACCGTTATACTCAACATATTTTGCGGCAAAGGCAGGACCGTGACTGTCGAATTCGACAGTGTTATCTTCTGTCCATTCTGCTGCTTCCATATCTACCATAGCTAATGTATGAGGTAAAAATGTTTCATCGAGGAAAACAGTCAGATCACCATTATCATCAGTCGTAACTTTAGCCATACCAACATACCCACCGTGAACATAAGCATAAGCGCTTTCTGTCTGACCGGGAACATATGCTCCGGTAACCATTGACTCAATAGACATATCATCTTTCTGTCCACCACAAGATGCAAAAGATGCAATCATTGCTAAAACTAACAATAATCCAAGAATTTTTTTCATACTACACTACTCCTATAAACAATATAAACTATTATTACTTATTATAGTTTCAATCGGGAAAAAAGAAAACATTTAAATATTTTTTTATTGATATTTTTATATATTATAAAAGCTATATATAGAGAGGTCAGAATCTAACCTTTTACTTTCTTTTTTCAATTATGGATAAAGCAAAGAAAATTTCAATTTTTATCTGTTTTTTTTTTGAAAAAAGGTACAAATAGAATTGAAGAGGTCAATATTCAGGATATGTGATAAGAAAAATTATTCGTCAATCGCTTCCAGTTCTTCTACAGCTTCCTCGTACACATCAAGCTCTTCAAGATCTTCATAGAATTGTGAAGCTCCAAAAAAATCAATATTGATCTTCTCTTCTCTAATCACCGGCTCAAAGAAGGGGGGTTCGATTTCATCAACTTCAATGAGTTCACCAAATTCATCTTCATCTTCTACAACCATTAATTCTTCAACTTCTACTAAGTCCTGCAGAACGGGAGGCTGAATGGTCTGAGGCTGAATGGTCTGAGGCTGAATGGTCTGAGGCTGAATGGTCTGAGGCTGA
>JAEINM010000042.1 GCA_016342385.1 Spirochaetaceae bacterium
CTGTTGTGAAACTTGTGGAAATTGATATGGATACACTGGAGATCAGCAATGAAGGTTCAGTGACTGTTTTTCCCGATACTTTACTGTGGGTCTCAAAAAATAATTTTTTTGCTGTTATCAGTGAAGGCGGTGACTTGAAATTAGCTCTTTTTGATGACAAACTCACTCTCAAAGCAACATCGGAAGTTTCTGTAGAACCCTATCTTTCTCCACTGATTCAGGGAAGCAGTGTATTTGTGCAGACCAGAGATGGAGGATTTGTGGAACTCTCATCAGAAACTCTAGAGGTGCTCAATCAAATTAAGTGAAAGAAAAAAAAGAAGTAAGAGGACATGATGCCAAACGAGGGTAAAAGCCATTTTTATGGAAGAACAATAGCAGTTGTAAATGATTTATCAGTGGATGAACAACTTTATTTATATAAAAAGACAGCAGAGCTAAAAAGACTGATTCAAAATGGTGGTGATACATCCGGTTTCAGGATCAATGATCCTGAACTTGGAGTTTATCTGATGTTTTTTGAGAACAGTACAAGGACAAAAGAATCTTTTCGTAATGCTGCTGCTTTTCACAATGTTAAATTAAATAATTTTGATGCGCAAACTTCATCTTTCAATAAAAAAGAGAGTATCGGTGATACCATTAAAATGCTCTTTGGTTATAGTAACCGCTCTTTATTTATCATGAGAACCGCCCAGGAAGGTGTTTGCACCATGCTCGATGAACTCCTCGGTGAATATGCTGCTAAAATAGGTTACGATAAGCCTTCATTCATAAATGGTGGTGATGGAAAGCACGAACACCCAACTCAGGAATTTCTCGATGAGTTTACATTTCTTGAGAAAAAAAACTGGAAGCATGAGGAGATCCATATCGTCCTGACGGGAGATCTTTTTCATGGACGTACTGTTCATTCAAAAGTAGACGGGCTAAAAATCTTTAAAAAAGTTAAAGTAGACCTAATCGCTCCCGATGACCTTTCTCTGCCGGATAATTATGAGTTGAGAATGGTGGAAAATGGATTTGAAGTCCGAAAGTTTGAATCGATCGAAGAATATTTTAACCAGTCTTCTATAGCGGATATTTGGTATTTTACCAGACTTCAACTTGAAAGAATGGGGGATGAAGTTAAGGAAAAAGCAAAATACCTTCGAAATGCTGTTACTTTTAAGGAAAAATACAAGGATTTACTCCCAGAGGGAACAAAATTCTACCATCCTCTCCCCCGGCATAAAGTTCACCCGGTTGTTCCCGGATTCCTCGACAGAACAGAATTAAATGGCTGGGATGAGCAGTCTATGAGTGGTTATTTTACCAGAATCATCGAGATCGGTATGGTCGCCGGTAAAATCGGACTGGACTTTGACGGTACTGCGAAATCTATTGAAAAATTAAAATCGGATTTTATTGAAGAGATGCCTGTAACAAGGGAATCGAAGATTCAGGATCGCTATAAAGTGGGAATTAAACCTGTTGAAGAGGGCATAGTCATAGATCATATTGGTAAAAGTGAAGATCTTGATCATATTTGGAATCTTATAGACAGAATAAGAAGAATTCTAAAGCTGAACTGTAGAAGTTCCCATGGAGTATTTCATTGTTCAGACCCCGACAAATTCAAGGGAATTATCTCCCTGCCCGATATCATACTGTTTGATGAAAAGGAATTAAAGAAACTTGCTGCGATTGCTCCCGGCTGTACTTTGAATATAATAAAAGATTCCTCTGTCAAAAAGAAATACAGAGTTCATATGCCACCTAGAATCTACAATTTTGATGAAATCTCCTGTAAGAATGAGAACTGTATTTCCCATCCTTCGGAACACGAAAATATAGCAACAGATTTTCACAGGTCCAGTAGAACAACATTTATCTGCCGTTTTTGTGATACTTCCCATAAATACGATGAGATCTGGGATATATAATTTGTAGAGAAAAGGCATGCTTTTTCTCTATAAAGATCGTTTAAAAAGATCTCTGAAGAATTTGACAATTTTTTTTAAAATCATCTTCATTGGTGAAGGCCTTTTTAACTTTGCCAGTTTTTTAAAAGCTTCAATTTTCTCTTCATCAGTGAAGTCTTTTCTTCTCAGATTTTCTTCCAGTTCCATTGTCAGTTTGTCTGATTCAGTATTGACATCGACAACTATGGCAAATACGGATTTCCAGTTCAATTGTTTTGCACACTGTACTCTTCGAAATCCCGATATTAGCTCCATTTTTTTATTGACAATAACAGGGTGCATCTGGCCGAATTTTTCCATACTTTCTGCCAGTTGATTTAAATCGCCCGAATTCTTGCGGACTCTTTTGTTAATGACAATCTCATTTATATCCAACTGCAAGAGATACTCCTTTAAAAAGTCGACTATATTCGGGTCCTGCTTCTTTGCGTTCCCGAATTATCTTTAATCAAGAAGAGAATTTTCAGTTTCATCAATCTCATCAATAGAAGAATCGTTGAGAAAATCAAGATCAATATCCAGTCCTTCAAGCACATTATTATTGTCCTTAATAGGATTGTAAAGATCAAGATCCAGTCCAGCATCATATGATTCGTAGGAAATTGTCGTTAAGAGCTTATCTGCCAGATAGGAATTTCTATCTGCTGTTGTGGAGTGATAAGTATCATAGGTTTTCGGCTCTGTTCCAGCTATGAAAACTTCGTTAATGGTCTCTTCGCTGAATTCTGTGGGGATCAGACCTGAAACTGCATCTACTTCCATTTCCACAATTCCCGTTTCAGGTTTGTAAAATTGTTTAATAGGAAGACCTTCATGGATAGCTTTCATATATTGTGCCCAGGCTACTCCGGTTGCTGTTGCACCGGTCAGCTGATATCCAAGAGAATTCCCTTTTTTATCAAAGCCAGCCCAGATGACTGTCGTATAATAGGGAGAGAATCCTGCGGCCCAGGCATCTTCCCAGTTCTGTGTTGTTCCTGTTTTTCCGGCCATTGGCATGCCGTCATATCCACCTACTTCACGGCTTCTCCATCGAAGAGTTCCCGATTTTACGGTAGTTTCCAGGAGATTGGTCATAATATAAGCTGCCTGTGGAGAGAGTATCTGTATGTCATCTCCCATCTCTTTCTGCCTTTCACGAAGTTCTTTCTCCGGATTGGCTATGACATTTCCATCTCTATCAAGCACATACCGGATAGCTATAGGTTCTACGGCTCTACCCTGGTTGGCAAATGTTGCATAGGCTCGTGCAGTATGAACCGGAGCAATGGCAATGACTCCCAGAGCCAGAGGGAACACTCTGGGGAAAGTTTTACTGATTTCCATCGGATCTGTCATTCCGTAGAGATTTGATGCTCTTTCTATAGCGGCATCAAATCCGATTGTTTCCATTACTTTTATCGAGGGAACATTCATAGAATTGGCCAGTGCTGTTCTGAGAAGTACGTTTCCTTTCCATTCTCCTCTATAGTTCAGAGGTGTGTAGGGCTGCCCGTCAGGACTATAGAAAACGGTTGGACCATCAAATATTCTCGAAGCCGTAGTCAGCTGTCCCGAAGAGATGGCATAGGAATAATAAATGGGCTTGAAAGTTGAACCTGGCTGTAGTGTTCCATCTAGTGCACGATTCAGCTGGTTACCCCGTTCAAATTTACTACCGCCTATCATCGCCAGTATGTATCCGGTTTTATTATCCAGTGTAATTAGAGCTGTTTCTATACTGGATTTATCGAGTTGGGAGTTTATTTTATCATAAGAAAAATCGACTACAGATTTTACACTTTCCAGTCCAAAAATCTGAGAAATGATATCCAGGGTAGGTACAATTTCATCTTCATATACGTTCATGGCATTTTTTTTATCCTGAGATCCGGCTATGCGGATGCCATCAATGTTAAAAGCGAGAGAAAGCATATCAAATATGGGAACAAATTCTTCATCGACAAAGTCCATTCTTGTTCCCCGGTTATTTTTATAGATTTTATTCCAGTTCTGCAGATTCTTTCTCAATATTTCATCGGCTTTCTGCTGATAATCGAGATTAAGAGTTGTTTGAACAGTATAACCGTCTTTTAGCATATCCTGAGTTCCGTATAACATATTATCCAGTTTATATCTAACATGTTCACTGAAATAAGGGGCCTTATCATCACGCTCTGTGTAGGCCGTGTTAATATTGTCTCTGGACCAGTCCCAGTTCTGCCAGAATAATGTATAGGAATTATCGGCTTCTTCCTGAGTAATATATCCGTTTTCCACTACCTGATTAAGGATATTTTTCTGCTGTATTTTGGCTCTATCCGGTTGCCGTATGGGGGAATACAATCCCGGAAGAGCATACTGAATGACCAGCATGACATTTTCCGCTATGGAATTTTCATCAGCAGGATGTTTAAAAAAATACTGGGATGCCGCTTCCACACCGCTGACATTATGACCAAGATCCATTTTATTTAAATAGATTTCCAGAATTTCATATTTAGTCAACTGCCTTTCAAGCTGCCAGGCCCACCATAGTTCTGTTATTTTTCTCGAGACTCTCACGTCCGTTCTGTCTGCATATAAATGACCGGCAACCTGTTGAGTCAGTGTACTTCCACCAGAGACATAAGCTCCTGTTATAATATTGTATAGAGCACGGGAGAATCCCATTATATTAAAACCATTATGATTGAAGAACTGGGCATCTTCTCTGGTTATCAATGCTTTAATCAGAGATTTGGGCAGATTGGTAATACTGACGATATCGCGTTTTTCATCTCCAAAAAGCTCAGTTATCAGATTCCCGTTAATATCGAGAATCTGAGAAGGAGTCGCCGGTTGGTAAACACCGAAATTTTCTGTATTCTCTGTATTTTTTGTTATGGCAAGTGCAAACCCGAGACTGACACCAAGACCGGCTGAAACCAGGCCGAGTGAAGCCAGAAGCACTAGTATTATTATTTTTCTTGTTCCTGAAAAGTTCATATAGCTTAAGGTACGTTGGCACGTGTTTTTTGTCAAGGTTTTGAAATAATATGCAAAGTATCAACCCTCGTTTTTTATAGCTTGTTTTAGTAGGATTATTGTGAACGATAGACAAAAATAAAGGCCGGTATTAACCGGCCCACCCAAAGGGTATCGAATGCAGGATAGTAAACTGGGAGGGGCACTATGCAGGCATCCGACATTTATATAATCGGTACAATTTGTTAATTTTTTAGTTTTTATGAATTAAAACATCAAGAACAAGTGAAATAGTGAGAGAATCTCCTGGTTCAACAGTGAATTCTCTACTGAACTGATACCCTCCGATATCAAAAATAACAATGTGATCACCGGCACCTATCATTATAAATTCATCAGGATTTTTTCTAATAAGTTCGCTATCATCGAGAAAGATGAGAGTTCCTTCGGGAGCGTCTATTTTTATTTCTGGTTCGGAATATTCGAATAACAGATCTATATTCTTTTTTTCTCCCGCGTTTATTACGACACTGGCATTTTTATTCATGCCTGTAGAACTGGTAATCAGGACTTCATGAAGACCTTCATCTAAAATATAATCATCATATGGCCATTTCACTGGTTCATCATCAATTGATACGGTAAAAGTTTCCTCATCATCATTGAGATTACTGGATATATTCAGAGACAGTGATCCTTTAGGTGAGTAAATCGGTCTACAGGTGAAGTTAAATGTATGATTGTAAATTTCTCCGGGTATTCCCTTCATTATCGGAATAATTGTCGCCATCAGAGGATAATCTCCTCTGGAAGTAAAACCGGGAATCAAAATAGAATCGGCACTCTGAATCATTGAATTCTCTTCAAAAGCGGGAATCCTTATATATATATTATTCTGAACAGGTAAAAGGCGCATAAATATTCTCGAGCCATTGTAGAAACGTACAGATTCAGAGGGTTGGGGGCTAATATTTTTATATACATAGAGAGCAAAAGAATTTCTGTATTTCTGTAATTCTCTGGGAACTTCAATTTTAATCTCTATTCCTTCGAGAAACGAAGTTTCTTTATCAAATATGATAGAAGCGACTTCTTCCAGAGCCAGTGAAACTGTGTTCTCTTGTGCAAGAGACAAAGTCCCCTGAAAAATACCATTAACATTTTCACTCATAAGAGAAACACTTATGGAGAAGATGAAATATATGAGCAGCAGTTTTTTTTTCATAATGTATCTCCAGGGAAAAAATCATTAGGATTCAGAGGAATCCCGTTTTTTCGTATTTCAAAATGTAAATGAGGACCCGTAGATATTCCGGAATTCCCTGATTCCGCTATAGTCTGTCCTGATAATACTCTATCATTTACTCTTACAATTATTTTATTCAGATGGCTGTATACTGTTTCATAACCACCTTCATGTTTTATTATAATGTATAATCCATAATTTCCCAATACACCAGTATCAGAAATTACACCATCTCTTGATGAAAACACGAATGTTCCTACTGGAGCTCTGTAGTCAATTCCTGTGTGAAAATGGCGTTTCCCTTCAATAGGATGTATTCTGAATCCATAATCGGATGTTCTGAAATCAGTTTCAAGAGGTTTTCTAAACAAGGTTTTTAAAAAAAATGATCTTTCATTTCTGTTTAAATGGGAACCGGAAAGGAAAATATAAGGTATAAGACCCTCCGTTTTCCTGATTTTAATGTTTAAACCTTCTTCATCTCTTAGAGAGACGATCTCTTCTAATCGCGAATGTGGAGACTGATTTATATAGATGCCCGGGCTGTTGGGGATCAGGAGTGTATCTCCTTCTTCCATAGCTTCGGGATTTTCTATTCCGTTCAATGTAACAATTGAATCATAGGTGAGATTTAATATGGAACTGATAGAAAAAATAGTTTCATTTTTTTTTACAGTATATTCATAAATGCTTAAGGGAATGGATGGTTTTCCCGTCTGGTATCTTTTATAAAATTCATTTATTTCATATTGAAGCTGTAAATAATGACTGTCAGACTTATGAAGCCGTTTTATGGTGGGGTAATTGGAAAAAAGAGGAAAAGACAGCAATGAATATATCAGAATCAGAATGGGTAATTTCACTTTTTTTTTACCACTTTAAAAAAGGTATTGATGGATCGAGGGGAATCTCCTTTCCACCAGCCCCCAGACCCAGAGGCCGGTCTTTCCGGTTATCTCCATGAAAATCGGAACCACCTGTTTTAAAAAAGCCCAGTTCATCGGCAATCTGTTCCAGACGGATGCAATTTTTTAATTTTGATCCCGAATGCCAGACTTCAATTCCCTCAACACCGAGTTCCTGCCAACTTTTTAATCTTTCAGGAAATTTCCCCCAGGAAAGAAAAAGAGACATGGGGTGGGCAATAACCGGGTGTCCACCGGCTTCTTTTATTAGTTTGACACCCTCTTCCAGTGTAAGAGCTTCTTTTTCTATATGAAAAGGTCTTCCTGATGCGAGATATTTTTCAAAGGCTTTAATCGTATTTTTCACAATTTTCTTTTTTACCAGAAGAGAGGCGAAATGAGGTCTGCCGATTACTTCTCCGTGGGCTTCATCAATGACTTCCTCATAGGTCATTTCGATGCCCGAATCATTGATTAATCGGATCATTTGTAGATTCCTCTCGTTGCGTTTTATCATGACTTCTTTTAGTGGTTGTTCCATCACGCTTTCCCATTTTGTAATATTAAGACCGAGAAGGTGGAATTCTCCCGGTTTGAATTGAATTTCCAGTTCGATTCCCGGAATGAATCTAATGCCATGCTTCTCAGCTCTTTTCTGGGCTTCCATTAAGCCGGCGCAAGTGTCATGATCCGTTAGAGCAATTGTATCAATACCTTTTAAAACTGCCAGATCAATAAGCTCGGATGGTGTACAGGTTCCGTCCGATTCTGTAGAGTGTGTATGAAAGTCAATCATATTTTGAGAGAATACCTGTTTTACAACTATGATGCAAGATATCCATTTCTCAATGAGTTACTATTATAGTTGTTGACATGACTATGCAGCAGTTTTATCATTTTATAGTAAGAGTCTAATCAACAGGAGAAAATGTGTCACCTAGAGCTGTCAATTTTAAAGCTGGAAATGTTATCTATATGAAAGGATTCAGGAACAGCTATGTATATATTCTTAAATCCGGTGTGGTCAGTTTAAATTATCAGGATATACAAACCGGACAGGAAGATCAGGATCAGATAAGAACGGGAGAACTTTTTGGAGTAAAATCAGCTCTAGGTTCTTATCCAACAGATGAACAGGCTCTAGCTCTTGTGGATTCTACCGTATTGGCTTTTACAGTAGAAGAATTTGAACAGGTCGCATCATCCAATACGAGAATTATTCTAAAAATGCTGAAAGTCTATTCTAATCAGCTTAGAAGGATACACCGGCAGGTACAGAATCTTTTATCTACAGGAGAAAGTAAAAAACCTGAAGAGGGGTTATTCCGCATTGGATTGTACTATCACAATAATCAGAAATTCCGCCAGTCTACAGTCTCTTTTGAACGATATTTAATTCATTATCCCAATGGACGTTTCGCTTCTGAGGCCAGAGAAAAAATAATATACGGAAAAAGTATGTTTGCCAATCCCGATTCTTCTGGAGAGGAAACCGGCAGTCTCAGTCCGGAAATCTATTCATATTCCGAAGCTATGGAATATTATGAAAGTGGAGAATTCCGAAAAGCTCTAAAACTTTTTTCCCGTATTCACGAATCTCAATCGAAAGATTCAGTTGAATCTGCTTTGAGAATAGGGATCTGTCTGTTCCGTCTTGGAAGAAGTAGTGATGCAACAATACGTCTGACAGATTTTATTAAAAAAAATGGGAAAAGCTACTTTGTTCCCGAAGCTCTCTACTATATCGGAGAGTGTTATAAATCAAATAGAGATACGGAAAAGGCTATCAGTTTTTACCAGAAAGCCCTTTCAATGAGTGATCCTTCTCAGGAAGTCTATGTTCTTATTACTGAAACTTTGCAGAAACTGGAAGGAGGTAGAAAATGAATCTCGACCTTTCCGTTTTTGAACGTTTTGCCGTTACCTATAAACCGGGTGATATAATATTCTGTGAATATGAACCGGGTGACAGTTTTTATCTGATACAGTCAGGAAAAGTAAAAATCGTAAAGATTTTCGGGAATATTGAAAAAACTGTTGATATTCTTCATCCCGGGGAATTTTTCGGAGAAATGGCCTTACTCGAAGAAGCCCCGAGAAGTGCGACAATAATTGCTGATGATCATTGTAAATTACTAGAGTTTAACAAGGCAAATTTTGAGATACTCATGAAAGGGAATCCTCAAATGGCTTTAAAGCTGCTGCGTCTTTTTACAAAAAGAATATTTGACCAGAAGAGAAGGTTTATGATTTTGACTCTCGATGACCTGGATGCCAAAATTATGGATGTATTTATTATGCTCTACGAGATCGGGAACTACATCTCTGAAGATGTCGAGAGTTCTGGGAAAGTCGTCTATAGTCATTCAATTGATGATATAGCTCATTGGGCGGGTATCTCTCCCGACGAATGCCAGCCGGTATTAAATAATTTTTCCATACAGAGAAAAATAGAACTGGATCATGATAAGATTATCGTAAAAAATATTAACGAATTCCGAAGACAGGTTGATTCTAAAAGAAGAAGGCAGGAATCTGTCGAAGAATGACTATTCTTTTTTTAAAAAATGAAGCTCATGGGTTATCTGGTCTGCACTGTCTGAATTCAGCTCAACCAGCCTTCGCAAATGTATCATACTCTCCACATCGATCTCTTCAAAACGGAATCCCAGGTGGTTATTTTCTCTATGCTGCAGTCTCGCACTGGTTTTTATTTTTACATCTGTTGATGAAAGTTGAATAATCAGGGGAACCAGAACTTCTAGTTCTATATCCAGTTTTGTTTCCGGTTCCAGGAGAATACCATTAAGAGAAATATTTATGATCTTAAAATAATTCTCCTTTTCGTTGTATTTGAAAAATCCCTTTGTATGAAAATCGGCTCGATTGAATCTTCTGTGCTCTTTCATGAAATACCTCTTCTTAATTATTGAACAATTTGTATTTGTATGTCAATTTTGTTTCAACAATTTGTTCAGTCAAGGTATAAAAGGGAGAAATTTTATGATAATTAATACAAGAGTTTCACTTTATTCTCTTATTAAACAAGCGGGAGGAATCACTCTGGGAAGTCTGATCTATGGACTCGGGCTGTCATGGTTCTTAATCCCCTATAAGGTTGCTCCTGGTGGCTTAGGAGGCCTAAGTCAGATTTTCCTCCATTTTTTTGGCTGGAACGCAGGCTTGACAATGCTTATTCTCAATATTCCTCTCTGGCTGGCAGGACTGTATTTTATAGGAAAAGAATTTGGTCTTGGAACTTTCATCGGCTTTTTCATCAGTTCACTCATGGTGGATCTTGTGTCTCCGGCAAGACTTTATAAATGGAACATTCTTGTCCCATTAATAGAAAAGTACAATACCGTAGATGGTGAGTTAAAGCCCCTGGCGGAACTGGCAATGACAGATGAAATTTTTATTGCAACCATTGCAGGATCAATTTTACTCGGTGTGGGATTGGGATTAATTTTTAAGTCCAGAGCTTCTACAGGAGGCACAGACATTCCTGTTGCCTTTTTAAAAAAGAAAATGAACATATCTGTGGGAAATGGATACCTAATAGTTGAAACCGCCATAATACTTTTTACAGGTATTATATTCGAAGATCTTAATCTTATTATATGGAGTTATTTTGCTCTGTTTTTATCTTCAAAATTTGTAGATATCGTAACAGAAGGGTTATCCAGAGTAAAAGCCGCCTTTATTATATGCAGTAATCAAGAAGCTGTGGAGAGAATTAAACTCAGAATCTTCGACGAAATGAATCGTGGAGTCACGTTTTTTCATGGAGAGGGCGGTTATGAAATGAAAGAGAAGAGAATCCTCTTTGTCTCTTACAGCATCAGGCAGACAACCCAACTGAAACACATTGTGCAGCAGGAAGATAAAGAAGCCTTTATTGTAATGAATGATGTTCACGATGTTATAGGATCGGGGTTTAAAGGCCGTGGATTGAGTCTCTGAAATAATTTAAAAATATTCCCATCTCTCTTAAGAAAAAAAATCATCCTCCGATCATAGTAGTAGAAGAATGATTCGGAGGGATTCATGTTAAGAGGGATATATACCGGCGCAAGCGGAATGCAGGCTCAGCAGCACAGATTGGATGCTTTGTCTAATAACCTTGCAAATGTTGATGTTACCGGATATAAACGGGACGCATCTGTTCATAAGGCATTTCCTGAAATGCTCATGAGGCGATTCAATGATAACGGAGTTCACCGTCTTTACTCAGGGATCTTTAAAACAGACTGAAAATCCTTTTGATGTGGCCCTGGAAAGTAAAGGATTTTTTTC
Organism: Spirochaetaceae bacterium; assembly: GCA_016342385.1. GTDB lineage: Bacteria > Spirochaetota > Spirochaetia > DSM-2461 > DSM-2461 > Spirochaeta_F. Next base: position 11,358 of record JAEINM010000042.1, read on the forward strand.
TATACAGACTAATCACGGTGAGCGGTACACCAGAAACGGATCTTTCATTTTGGGAAAAGAGGGCTATCTTCTGACAAAAGAGGGATATCAGGTTCTTGGTGAAGATGGTCCTATCCAGATAAAAGCCAATAATTTTACCATAGATGAAAATGGAAATGTTTTTCAGAATCTTGATTTTGCCGTTGATCCCCTGAGACTTGTTTCAATGGATGAAAATACCTGGGAAAATACTGAATTAGTTGACCGTATAAAGATTGTCAGTTTCCCCGGGCATGGTGACCGTTTTATTAAAAAGCAGGGAAATTCTCTGTGGAAGGCTACAGAGAATTCCGGACCAGCTCAAATTGTTGCTGGTCAGGATAGGCCCAAGGTCCGGCAGGGATTTCTTGAAGGATCAAATGTTAATCCCGTAACTGAAATGGTTAATATGATTGAAGTGAACAGGGCCTATGAAGCCAATCAAAAAGTAATTTCCACTCAGGACAGTCTTTTAGATAAACTGATTAACAATGCAGCAAGATATTAAATGGCTGATAAGGAGAAATAAATTATGATGAGATCATTGTGGACTGCCGCTTCGGGTATGAATGCACAGCAGTTTAATATCGATACTATTTCAAATAACCTGTCCAATGTTAATACAACAGGTTTTAAGCAGACGAGAGCAGATTTTGAAGATCTCTTATATCAGACATCCAGAATTGCGGGAACACCTGCGACGGAAGATACTGTTGTACCAACAGGTATTCAGGTCGGACATGGTGTCAAGGTCGGTGCATCCCAGAGAATGTTTACCCAGGGATCATTGCAGGCTACTGGAAATGAAGCGGATTTAGCTATTCAGGGTGAAGGATTTTTTAGAACCTTACAGCTTGATGGTACCTATGGATATACTAGGGATGGATCCTTTAAAATTGATTCAAATGGACAGTTTGTCACTTCTAACGGAAACAAAATGCTCCCGGAGCTGATTATGCCGGAAGACTTTATCAGAGAAAGTCTTGCTATCAGTCAGGATGGTCGAGTCTCAGTTAAAATCCCCGGTAGTAATGATCCATTACAGGTCGGTCAGCTTCAGATCTACCGATTTGTTAATCCAGCTGGTTTACAGGCCGTAGGAGACAATACTTTTAAAATTACCAACGCCTCGGGCGATGCCATTACAGGGAGACCCGGTTTTGATGGTATGGGTAAAACTCTTCAGAAGTTTATTGAAAATTCCAATGTTTCAGTTGTAAAGGAAATGGTGAATATGATTGTGGCACAGCGAGCCTATGAATTGAATTCAAAAGCTATTCAAACATCAGATACTATGCTGGGAATAGCCAATAATCTTAAAAGGTAATTACAAGTAGGAAGATAATATGGATGTGACAGCTACAGGCATAAGGAATTATACTAATGCGAATTTGGACTCTTCAGTTGCTGAGGGGTTGAGAGGCAGCAGATCAGGTGAAGATGAAAAGCTTCGTCAGGCCACTAAAGATTTTGAATCACTATTTATCAAACAGATGCTCAATAGTATGAAAAAGACTGTCAATAAAAGCGGTCTTCTCGATGGTGGAATGGGTCAGGAGATATTTGAAGATATGCTTTATGATGAATATGCCAAAAAAATTGCTGATACAGCCAATTTGGGGATCTCGGATATGATGTTTAAGCAATTATCGACAATAAAACCTGTATTTTGAAAATTTCGGGTTATATTATCAATATAAGTGTATACATATCTATACATAAATTATTTATCTAATCTATATTATTAGCTGAATTTATTTTTAAACCCTTATCTGATAAGGGTTTATTTTTTTTATATAAAAGTTGTTTCTTGTTGGCATAATACTTGCATATTCTTTTGCAGGAGTTGTTATGAGTAAGAAGAATAATACAATAGACCACGAAGATGCACTTAAAACATATTTTGAACAAATAAGCCAATTCCCTCTACTGACTTTTGAACAGGAAATTGATCTGTCCAGAAGGATCGAGACCGGTGACGAATTGGCCAGGCAGGAATTGATCAATTCTAATTTGCGACTTGTTGTTAAAATTGCAAAAGCCTATACCGGAACAGATTTGATTCTCCTGGATTTAATTCAGGAAGGTAATCTCGGACTGATAAGATCAGCTTCAAAATATGATTTTAGAAAAAATGTCAGATTCAGTACCTACGCTTCATGGTGGATTAAACAATCTATTGTCAGAGCCATTTCCAATAAAAAAAGGGCCATTAGATTACCTCACAGAAAAGAGGAATCACTTAGAAGAATACAAAAGACTATAAATATCCTGACTCAGTCTTATATGAGAAATCCCTCAATCGAAGAAATTGCCGAATACTCCGGAATGGAACAGGACGAAGTAATTTCCATATTGGAAATATCGACTTCTGTTGTATCTCTTGACAGCGAAATTAATGTTGATAACGGAACGCTTCTCGATGTTGTCGAAGATAATACCTATTCTCCCGATGGAGAACTTATAAGAAAAAGCCTCAAAGAGGACACTGTCCGGTTCCTTGAAACCCTGATGGAAAGAGAAAAAGAGATTCTAAAATACAGGTTTTCATTTTACGGAGGAGAGAAATACACTCTGAAAAGGATTGGAGAAGAGATGGGAATATCTCCTGAAACTGTCAGGCAGATTGAAATACGTGCTCTGAGAAAACTCAGGGATCAAGCGGAAGAATATAAAGAGTTTCTATTTAATTAACAACTCTCTTGACCAAATAGAACTTTAAACATAGATTTTATTTAGATGATGCTTCAGCGGAATTGTTGAAGCATTTTTTTTGTAATTAGGAGATCATTATGCTGGTTTTGGGGATTGAAAGTTCTTGCGATGATTGTTCTGTAGCCGTAGTTGAGGATGGGAAAAAAATACTCAGCAATATTATTGCCACTCAGATTGATATGCATAAACCTTTTAATGGAGTCGTTCCGGAAATTGCATCGAGAACACATACTGAATGGATATATCCAGTTGTTGAAGAGTCTTTAAGCAAAGCGGGAATTGTAAAAGAGGACCTTGATGGAATAGCCGTGACCAACAGACCGGGTCTGGTCGGATCTCTTCTTGTGGGCCTGTCATTTGCCAAAGGTTTATCCTGGTCGCTGGGTATTCCCTTTATTGCTGTTGACCACATTCGTGCTCATTTATATGCCCCCCATCTGGAATACCATATTGAATATCCCTATGTGGGACTTCTTGTTTCCGGAGGACATACCATTATATCGAAAGTTTCCGGATTTGACGATATTGATGTGATGGGTACTACTATAGATGATGCCTGTGGTGAAGCTTTTGACAAGGTCGCCAAGTATTACAACTTTGGATATCCCGGGGGTGTTATTATTGATAAAATGGCAGAGAAGGGTAATCCTAAGGCATTCCAGTTTCCTAAACCGAATCTTCACAAAGGAGACCATACTTATGATGTTTCCTATTCAGGATTAAAAACAGCTGTTATTAATCAACTGGATCAGTTTCATAATAAGGAATTTGAAAAAACACCGGAAAACATTGCGGCCTCTTTCCAGAAAACTGCTATCGATATTCTGATAAAACGGTTAAAAAAAGCAATGAATGATACAGGCATTAAAAGGGTTGTCTGCGGTGGAGGAGTCACCGCAAATACCTATTTCCGGAAAGCAGTCAAAGCTATTCATGAAATTGAAGCCTATTATCCCTCTTTAGAACTCTGTACAGATAATGGAGCCATGATAGCGGCAATTGGCTACCATTATCTGAAGAATGAAATTTTTTCGGATCTTCATACTAATGCTATGGCTAGAGTCTCTTCATTTCGGAGAAAATATCCCTAGGGAAACCGGAATTTAAAACTTTCCATTATATAGTCGGAAAGTTCATTGAGCGACTTTTCAAAAGGACTATTCTGATAGAGTTGAAGAAAGGGTTTCATGGCTATTGAAGAATGTCTCATCTCATTAGTCCAGGGAATTGTTCCAGCTGTTTTAATATTTTTATTTAAGTTTCTCTCTGTTATTTTTAAGAGTCTGTCTGTAATATTTTTCTCATCTTCATTTATTGACATATTAAATACAATATGTGGGGTGAATTGATTCATTGCTTTAGCGAGGTTGAAAAAATGGATTATACTGAAGTTCGTTTACTGATTATAGAGGGGAGAGGTCCTTCATTTTGCGCTGGAGCAGATCTAAAATGGATGAAGTCTGTCGTTAATTATTCGTATGAAGAGAATTATCAGGAGAGTTTTAAGTTGTCGCAGTGTTTCAATGCCATCTACTCTTGTAAGTTTCCAACAATAGCCTTGGTTCATGGGGCAGCAATTGGTGGCGCGAATGGTTTGTTAGCGGCTTGTGATTTTGTTCTCGCTGATAAAAAGGCTGTATTTTCACT
>JAEINM010000043.1 GCA_016342385.1 Spirochaetaceae bacterium
TGTCTGACTCCGGACAATTGCGGACGCCGAAAAAGGGGTATCGCTTATTCTCTAAAAAAAATAAACAGGTCCTGACCGAGGGATTGTGGCACAACAATCCCATATTCGGTATGGTTTTGGGACTTTGTTCCACTTTGGCCGTAACAAACCTGGTAAAGAATACACTGGTAATGACTATGGCTGTTCTTCTGGTTCTCATTGCTAATTCTGCTATTATTTCCGCCATAAGGAACCTCATTCCTGAAAAGGTGAGAATGATCGCTTATATGCTTATAACATCAACACTGGTAATCGCCGTGGATATTATCCTTAAATTATTTCTTCCCGATATCAGCAAGGCTATGGGTGCCTATGTTGCTCTTATTATAACTAATTGTATCATTATGGGACGAGCTGAGGCCTTTGCCGCCAGTAATAGTGCCGACTTATCGGTTGTAGATGCTATGGGTGTTGGTTTGGGGTATGCCTTTTCTCTTTTGACGATCAGTGTTTTTCGTGAACTTGTGGGATTCGGGACTATATTGGGAATTCAGGTTCTTCCCGAGTCACTTGAAACTGTATCTATCTTTACAATTCCTCCCGGAGCCTTTTTCTCTCTGGGAGCCTTCATTCTCATCATTAATGTTATCCGGAGAAAGAGAGGGGAGGATAAATGAATTTTATAGTCATCATTTTATCAGCTATACTCACCAGCAATATTGCACTGACATTCTTTCTCGGAATGTGTCCTTTTATCACAATTTCCAAAAAACTCGATGTGGCAATCGGGATGGGAATTGCCGTCACTTTTGTCATGACCATAACGGCAGCGGCCAACTGGATCGTTTATTATCTGGTTTTAATTCCCCTTGGTCTGGAATATCTTCAATTCCTAGTTTTCATCATCAATATTGCCGCCATTGTTCAGATCCTGGAAATATTTATTGACCACTATTTCCCTCCCTTATATCATGCTTTTGGAATTTTTCTCCCTTTAATAACCGTGAACTGCGCCATACTGGGAATCTCTCTCTTTATGGTTCTCCGGTCTCAGCCCTTTATTGAAAGTGTGGTTTTTTCTTTCGGTTCCGGGATCGGCTGGCTTCTGGCAATTATTACTATGGGAGCGTTGAGGAAGAAACTGATATTCTCCAAACCTCTGGCTGATTTTGGAGATGCGGGAATTACAGCAATCATAGCTGGAGTTATGGCTCTGGGATTTATCGGTTTTACAGGAGTGGTATAAATATGATTCTAATATCTCTGATTTTTATGAACGTCTTCGCCATCACTGTTTCACTTCTTATCATAGTGGCCGATAAAGTCATGTCCAATTACGGCAGTTGCAAAATCATAATAAATGATGATAAGGAATTTGAAGTTAATGGTGGTACTTCCCTTTTACGAGTCCTTTTTGAACGTAAATATTTTATCCCTTCGGCCTGTGGAGGAAAGGGGACATGCGGGTACTGCAAACTCAAAGTCACCGATGGCGGCGGACCGGCTCTTCCCACGGAAAAACTGATACTCTCACCCCGTGAAATGTCATCGGGTATGAGAATGGCCTGTCAGTTGAAGGTAAAAAATGACCTGAAAATAGAAATACCCAGTGAATATCTGGAGATCCAGGAATATATAGGAGAGATTTCTGTCTCTGAAAGTGTGACCTCCGATATCAACCGGATCAGGATCAGGTTAACTGATCCGAAAACAATTAAATATAAACCGGGACAGTACGTACAGATTAAAGTCGTTACTGATGAGGGAACAGATTTCAGGGCTTATTCCATGGCTTCTAATCCGAATCGGACCGATGAGATCGAATTAAATGTCAAGCGGATCCCCGACGGTATCGGATCCACGTATATTCACTCTCTCAAAGTGGGCGATCCCATAGAGTTTTCCGGGCCATACGGGGACTTTTACCTTCAGAAAACTCACAGGAAAATTGTCTGTGTCGCCGGTGGAGTGGGATTGGCCCCTCTTAAGTCGATCGTTCAGTACTGGAAAGACAACGAGAGGCATCGCCGGATTGAATTATATTATGGAGCCAGAACAATAAAAGATCTCTATGACCATGAGTTTTTTGAAGAATTGGCAAGGGAGAACGAAAATTTTCTCTATATTCCAGGACTCTCTGATCCCGATGAAAAGTGGACAGGAGAAACCGGATTCATTCATCAGATTCTGGAGAGAAAAATGACTGAAGGTGAGAATTCCGAGGCTTATCTCTGCGGTCCGCCTATTATGATTGATGCAGTTATGGGGGTTTTGGATAAAGGCAGTATTTCCGATGACAGGATCTGGTTCGATAAATTTTAAAATATAGACATATTAAAGGGGAAAAGATGAAATATTGTTTGTTGATAACTGCAACACTGTTCCTTCTAGGCTGTTCTCCGCAAAATGAACCATTTGATATGGGGACGACAAAAGCTATTGCTACGGGATCGACAAAAGTCTGTCTCGACTGCCATACAAAGAAGACTCCGGGCATTGTCGCTTCCTGGAAATCGGGAAAAATGGCAGAAGCCGGTGTGGGGTGTTTTGAATGTCATGAAGCTGATACCGATGATGTGGATGCCATGGACCATTTCGGAAATACCATTGCTATTATAGTGTCTCCCTACGATTGTGCCCAATGTCACTCGACCGAGGCGGAAGAATTCCTTGGTTCTCATCATGCGGAAGCCGGTGAAGTGCTGGGTTCCCAGGATAATTATCTCGGTGAGATCGTCGAGGGATATCCCGCCTCCGTCTCCGGTTGTCAGGCCTGTCATGGCTCATATGTAAAAGTGGAAGCCGGTGGTGGCCTTTCGGCTGATACATGGCCCAACTTCGGAGTGGGAAGGGTTAATCCCGACGGTTCTGCCGGATCCTGTTCCTCCTGCCATTCCCGGCATGATTTTTCCATTGCTCAGGCCAGAATCCCTGAAACCTGTGGGAAATGTCATATGGGTCCCGATCATCCTCAGTTGGAAGTGTATCGTGAATCTAAACACAATATAGCTTTTCAGAGTCATGGGGAAGAAATGAATCTCCATGGCAAGCCATGGGTCGTGGGAGTCGACTATTCAGCGGCACCGACCTGTGCTACCTGTCATGTTTCAGAAACACCTAATCAGCCGGCAACTCATGATCCGGCCAATAGAATGTCCTGGGATCTGAAACCCGCCGTTTCTGTTCATACAGAAGACTGGGAAAGTAAGAGAAATTCCATGAAAGAAGTGTGTACAAACTGTCACAGCCCTCAGTATGTGGATCAGCATTATATTCAGATGGATGCGGGGATTGAACTCTATAATGAAAAATTTGCTAAACCGGCTGGTGAAATTATGTCTGCTTTAAGGTCAGTAGGTTTGTTAGACAGTATTCCTTTTAATGAGAAGATTGAATGGACCTATTTTGAGCTCTGGCATCATGAGGGCCGGAGGGCAAGAAACGGTCTGGCCATGTCCGGTCCTGACTATGTGCAGTGGCACGGCTTTTATGAAGTGGCTCAGCATTTCTATGTGAAACTTGTTCCCGAGGCTGAAGAGCTTCTTCCGGGAGTCACCGGGGAAGTCCTGGCGAGACCGGAACACAGCTGGTTCAGCGGAGAGATGTCCCAGGAGATACGGGCAGAAGTGACTAGGGAATACAAAGATAAATATTAAACGTCATTTCTCGTGGGGCTCAGGCAAGCGTCGTCCCCTCGAGAAATTTGTCTTTTTATAAATTCTTATTGAGTCTTATATACCAGTAGGTCCAGAGGATATTGAAGAGGATGAAAATCCCGAGTAGCGAGATACCTACTAAGGTGTTTCCAAATACCCCTGCAATCAGTCCCCAACTCAGCCCGGCTAAAGCCGCTGTAGACCAGATGATTTTTAAACTCAACATGGTTTTAAATGAATCTATTGTCGCATTTCTACTCAGAAGTGATTCTATTCCAATCCCGAATAATGCTGCGGCAACCATTCGCGTTGCTATGGGGTCAATCTGCTCCCAGCCAAGGGCAGTAAAAAATTTGACTGGGAGAAAAAACATAGGAATGGCAAACAGTATATCGGCAAAAAAATGGACAACAAACCACATTTTCAATGACCGGGGTACATCTGCCCTTTTTGTAATATCCATAAATCCTCCTTTTAAACTAAAGGTAAGTTTGTAGATAAAGATAGTAAAGAAAAAAAGGGTCAACTAATTTGACTTCTTAAAATTCCATTTATATACTTATATGATAATTGTGCATTTTCACAGATAATGTGCACATTATTAAAGAACTAAAGGAGTTCAAATGAAAAAGTATACGAATCTTACATTGTTATTGTTATTGAACATAGTTATCTCTCCCCTCTTTGCCGGTGGAGCACAGGAACAGACTATAGATAAAGATCCTGTTGTAGTTGCCTCAAAAATTGATACGGAAGGGGCCTTACTGGGGAATATGATTGTGCTTATACTTGAAGATGCGGGCATTCCTGTAGACAATAGAACCGAGTTTGGAACAACCGCTGTTATCCGAAAAGCTATAATGAGTGGTGAAATTGATATTTATCCCGAATATACAGGTAACGGGGCTTTTTTTTATGATGGAAGTGATCCTTCTCTGTGGAAAGATCTCGAAGCCGGATATGAAGCGATTAAAAAACTGGATTACGATGCGGGTAAATTGGTCTGGTTGAGACCGGCTCCGGCCAATAATACATGGGCCATTGCGGTTCGACAGGATCTGGCTGAAAAGGAAGGTTTAAAAACACTCTCCGATCTTGCGGTCTACGTCAATAAGGGGGGAGTTGTTAAACTGGCCGGTTCGGAAGAATTTGTCAGTAGACCCGATTCTCTTCCCGCTTTTGAAGCCGCCTATGGATTTCACCTGGAAAAAAATCAATTACTCATTCTTTCCGGAGGTAATACGGCAACAACAGAAAAAGCTGCGGGCCGTGGAACTGACGGTGTGAATCTGGCAATGGCTTACGGAACAGATGGCCAGCTGGCCGCTCTGGGGCTGACAGTACTGGAAGACAATCTGAATGTTCAACCCGTTTATGCTCCGTCACCCATCATTAGGGAAGATGTCCTTGGGATTAGTCCTGAAATCGAAAACCTATTAAATCCGGTTTTTGAAAGTCTCGACGGGACCACTCTTCAGAGATTGAATTCTTCTATAGCGGTTGAGGGTAGAGAAGCCTCATCTGTTGCTAAGGAATATCTTAAAGAAGCCGGTTTTTTAAAGTAAGACATAGAGAATTACAATTTTGATTGGAAAAAAAGACAAAATCACTCTTACAGGGGCGGTCATGGGGATCGCCTCTCTTGTTTTCCCTCTTATTACCTTAAAACCAAATAGGGTACATGACGGTTCTCCACTATCATGGATGGAGTCGGGAGCTCTCTTTCCTCTTCTTGCGGTAATCCTCTTATTAATAGTTCTATTTCTGCTGGGGCTAAGGGGATCCGGGCAGAAATCTCTGTCCGCTAAAGGGATCATTTCATTTTTGATATTTGCTCTTGTCGTGTATGCCGCCGGCCCCCAGTCCTCCCTGCTACTTGATAGTAGTATCCCCTATGGACGGATTACCCTCTCTTCGGGATTCTGGATTATTATGGTATCCATGTTTTTTGTCCTCAACGGAGTACTACATGAAATAAAGAATACAAGGCTCCGATTCCTATTTCAGCTGACACCAATCTTTATACTCCTTTTTTATCTCTATGGGGGCGCATTAGAAGCTTTATCCATAATCATGGAATTCTCATTGAAGAAGGACCGAGTCATTTCAGAAATAGTGAATCATTTAAGACTTGCGGGAACAGCTGTTCTCTTATCTTTGATAATTGGAATTCCTCTGGGTATTTTATCGTGGAAGAAACAGAAGAGTGGGAAGACGATATTTTACTTCCTTAATTCTGTGCAGACAATTCCTTCTCTGGCCCTCTTCGGTCTGCTGATTGCCCCCCTATCGTTTCTATCTTTTAAATATCCCTTTTTAAGAGAAATGGGAATCCAGGGGGTGGGAAGTGCCCCTGCCTTAATTGCTTTAACCCTCTATGCCTTATTGCCTATTGCCAGAAACACTTATATTGGTCTTTCTGTTGTGGATCCAGACATTATGCAGGCGGCTCGGGGTATGGGTATGGGATCGAGTCAATTGTTTTTTTCAGTTGAAGTCCCTATGGCCTTACCCGTTATTTTAACTGGAATAAGGATTTCCGCGATTCAGGCTGTTGGTAATACCGCTGTCGCTGCACTTATAGGTGCCGGTGGTCTTGGAGTATTTATTTTTCAGGGATTAGGGCAGGGTGCTCCGGATTTAATATTGCTGGGTGTCATTCCTCTTATTACTCTGGCTGTTCTTCTCGATCGTCTGCTTTCATTTGTTATCACTATTTCAGTTTCACCCGGACTAGCACTGGAGAGGAATTAAGCTATGATTGAATTGCATGGTGTTACAAAAAAATATGCCAATCAAACTGCTGTAGATAATCTGTCTCTGACTATTTACGAAGGGGAGATCACTGTTATTATCGGCCCCTCAGGCTGTGGAAAAACAACAACACTTCGCATGATCAACCGTCTTATCAATCCCACTTCCGGCTCTATTAAAGTAGAAGGAAGGGATATAAAGGATACCAATGTGGAATCTCTGCGCAGAGGAATTGGTTATGTTATACAGAATGTCGGTTTATTTCCCCACATGACAGTAGCCAGGAATATTGCCACTGTTCCCCGTCTTATGGGGTGGTCAAAAGAAGATCGTCTGAAAAGGGTTCTGGAGCTTCTTGATCTGGTGGGATTGAATCCCGAGGACTACAAAGATAAATTTCCCGCACAGTTATCGGGAGGTGAGGCTCAGAGAATCGGTGTCGCCCGCGCCCTTGCGGCAAATCCTCCCATTTTATTGATGGATGAACCATTTGGAGCAGTTGATCCATTAAACAGGGAAGTTCTACAGGGGGAGTTTCTCAAGATACAGAAAAAGCTTAAGAAGACCGTTGTATTTGTGACTCATGATCTCGATGAAGCTATCAGGATGGCCGATAGGATTCTCGTGATGAAAGAGGGACAGGTCGTGCAATATGATAGTCCGGAAGAAATTCTATCACATCCCGCTGATAACTTCGTAAGAGATTTTGTCGGAACAAATAGAGCCTTGAAACGTCTCTCCCGATTTTCAGTTGAAGAATCCTATCGAAAGGTTTCACCTGTTACAGAAGAGGCGATTCTGGATAAGAAAATGATAAAATCTCTGGAAAAATCTGAGTTTTTATGGGTAGTTGATTATAAACAGATGATTAAAGGATGGGTTCAGGCAGAATATTCAGAAATGAATAAAAGGATCTCTGAGGTCATGACTATTGTTCCCTATAATGAATTGGGAGTTCATATTGATGACAGTCTGAAAGAAGCTCTCTCCAAAATGCTGGCACAGGGAGTCAGAACACTGCCGGTCATAGAAAAATCAGGACATCTTTTAGGGGAAATCGGTCTGGATGATATTCAAAGAAGGTCGGGAAAGGAGTAACTAATGAAGTTCTTACTAGGGGTGACCGGAAAAATAGTCTTAGTATCCTTTCTCTTGGTATTAGGAGTCTTATTCTTATCTCCTGTTTTGATGGAGAGATTTCTGTCAGGATTATTCCCCTCATTAACTGAAGTTGTTTATCCAAGAGCAACATTACTGCAGATGTCGGGAGAGCATCTTCTCCTGGTGGCCGTTTCCAGCGTATTTGCTATCGGGATCGGTTTATCCGGAGGTATTCTCGTCACCAGAAAATGGGGAGTAGAGTTTTTACCCGTAGTTCAGGATCTGAGTTCTCTTGTTCAGACTTTCCCTCCCGTCGCGGTTCTGGCTCTCACAGTACCTCTGGTGGGGTTCGGTTTCACTCCGGCTGTTATAGCACTGGTTCTCTACAGCATTTTGCCTGTTCTCAATAATACTATTACAGGTTTGAATTCAGTTCCATTCGATATACGCGATGCGGCACGGGGAATGGGTATGTCTCCCCTTCAGGTCCTTGTAAAGATAGAACTTCCCATAGCTGTTCCCGTTATTCTGGGAGGAGTCAGAACTAGTGTCATTATCAATGTGGGTACGGCAACACTTGGATCGATTGTCGGTGCCGGGGGGTTGGGCGCACCAATCGTTTCCGGTCTTGTGAGAAATAATAATGCCTTTGTTTTTCAGGGTGCACTCGCCACAGCTGTCCTGGCCCTGACAATTGACCGAATTTTTGCATGGATGGAAAAAAAATGAATTTTTAAACTATAATAATAAGAGGAAGATAAAAAAATCTTGACCTTATTAGTAATTATTACTATTATCAAGATGGTAATAATGAAAGAGACAAAGGGATCTGAAAAAGAGAAAAACCACCAGGATTTTTTAAAGCTGGTAGATGAATTGGAAGAGGGGAAATTTTTAAAAAGATAAGGAAGTTGTATGGCATTGTATGAAATGCGGTTACACTTATGTAGTAATAAAAACGCCTGAAGTCTGTCCTGTCTGTTCACTCAGTCAGGCCTATTTTGAAGTTCTTGGCGAAAATTGAAATTTGTGTTATGAAAAATAATATCATATTAGGAGAAAAAAATGAAAAAGTATGTATGTGATGTATGTGGTTGGGTTTATGATCCTGCAGTAGGTGATCCCGATGGAGGAATTGCACCAGGAACAGCATTTGAAGATATTCCGGATGATTGGGAGTGTCCCGAGTGTGGAGTTGGTAAAGAAGATTTTTCACTTGAGGAGTAGGTGTTGAAAAAAGCTGTAAAAATTACAGATGGAATTTACAGACTCGGTGCAAATATAGAAAATGGAGACCTTTTTGAGGGGATGTGGCCCATCCCCGATGGGGTTTCCCTCAATTGTTATATTGTCAGAGGAGAGAAAACCGCTTTAATCGATCTGGTTGAAGATTGGGATTCTGCTCCTTCTGATATAGAGGATCAATTGGCATCAATTCCTGTAGAGTCTTCGGATCTCGATTATCTTGTTTTGAATCATATAGAACCGGATCATACAGGATGGCTTGAAGATTTTATTAAGAAGGCCCCACAGGTACAATTGGTCACCAATAAAAAAGGTGCGGCTTTAATAGAATCTTTCTATGGAATTACTGAAAATGTAAAAATTATTGATTCAGGTGATTCAATCTCTCTGGGTAATAATAAGGAACTTCTCTTCCACAATATTCCCAATGTTCATTGGCCGGAAACCATGATCACTTTTGAAAAAGAATCGGGTATTCTCTTTTCCTGTGATGCTTTCGGGTCCTATGGTTCTATAAATGATTCTGTATTTGATGATGAAATTTCAGAGAAAGAGCACAACTTCTTTGATGTTGAGTCATTGCGCTATTATGCAAATATAGTCGGGAGTTTTTCAAAATTTGTTCTTAGAGCTATTGAAAAACTGGGTGATTTTGATATTAAAATTATTGCTCCCTCCCATGGTATCATATGGCGGGAGAATCCCGGTAAAATCATTGAAAGGTATAAAAAATTCGCCTCCTACATGGAGGGACCGGCCGAACCGGAAATCTCGGTGATCTGGGGGAGCATGTATGGAAATACAGAAAAAGTCCTTCACTCGGTCATTAAGGGTATACGCTCGGAGTCGGTACCGGTCCATGTCCATCATGTCCCCGATGAAGATGTCTCCTGGGCTCTGGCTTCAGCCTGGAAATCACGAGGTCTGGTGTTCGGTATGCCCACATATGAATATAAGATGTTTCCACCAGTCGCTTCAGTATTGAGCATGTTTAATCTGAAGCATATTTTTAATAAAAAAGTATTCAGATTCGGTTCATTCGGATGGAGCGGTGGAGCTCAGAAAGATTTTGAAGCGGCAACAGAGAAAATGAACTGGGAGTTTATTGATCCTGTTGAATGGAAAGGGAAAGCCGATGATGAGATTCATAAACTGGCTTTTGAACGTGGCAGTGAACTGGCTCGAATGATAAAGGGTCAGTAAACATAGGAAAAGGGTGATGATAATTATGAGTATGTTTCTGGAAAGTATTAAAGATATCAATCCCGTAGTTCTGGCCTTACTGGCAACTTGTTTTACCTGGGGTTTAACCGCTCTGGGATCTGCAGGAGTATTCTTCTTTAAGACGATTAATAGGAAAGTCTTCGATGGAATGCTTGGTTTTGCCGCCGGTGTCATGATTGCAGCCAGTTACTGGTCACTCCTGGCTCCTTCCATTGAATTGTCTACCACCATGGGACTTATTCCATGGGTTCCTGCAGTGGTGGGCTTTTTACTGGGAGGTGTTTTTCTCCGATTATCCGACAGGTTCCTCCCTCACTTACACCTTTTTGAAGATATTAGCCATGCTGAAGGTGTGAAAACATCTCTTCATAAAACAACTTTACTTGTACTGGCCATAACGCTTCACAATATTCCCGAAGGTCTCGCTGTGGGAGTTGCCTTTGGTGCTGTTGCTGCCGGAGTACCTTCTGCTTCGTTGGCCGGAGCAGTAGCCCTGGCCATAGGTATCGGAATCCAGAATTTCCCCGAAGGTTTCGCTGTCTCTGTTCCATTGAGGAGAGAGGGATTCTCAAGAAGAAAAAGTTTCTTCTACGGACAGCTTTCGGGGATGGTTGAACCCATAGCCGGAGTTCTGGGAGCTCTGGCTGTTATTGCCATGAGACCGCTTCTCCCTTATGCTCTTTCTTTTGCTGCAGGAGCTATGATTTTTGTTGTTGTAGAAGAGGCTATTCCCGAGGCTCAAGCAGCAGGGAATACCGATACAGCCACTCTAGGTGCTATGCTGGGATTTGCCCTCATGATGACTTTAGATGTGGCTCTAGGGTAGGCCCCCTGAATTACTGAAAAATCAATTTATTACCATATAATTCCTCCCCCCCCTGAATGACATTCTTCTAAACATAAATTTTTTCAAAAAAGAGTGTTGTGTCTGTAAAGAAATTTTCTTTTATTTTAGTTGACAAACACAACTATTGACAATAGCATCTAATAGCATTATCTTTTCTCTATGAAAGAACTGAATATGAAAGAATTTAGAAGGTCTCTTCGTCAAATGGAGCGATTTCTGGTGAGTAATCTGAAAAATGATGGAGAATGTTGTGGTGTTACATTTAATGAATGCCACATCCTCATGGAAATATATGATAAAGGTGAAATTGTGATGAAAGATCTTGCTGAAAACCTCTTTATGGATAAAAGCATTATCAGTAGATCTATTGAGCTTATGGTCGTTAATAATCTTATTCTCAGGAAAGAAAATACAGAGGATCGAAGAAAGAAAGTTCTTGTATTAACGGAATCCGGTGCAGAGAAAGCCGGTGAAATAAATTTTTATATGAATAAGAAATATGAAAGTCTGTTTAAAAAAATGCCCCATGGTGAAAGTGAAAATATTATGAGAGCGGCAAAACGGCTAGCCGAGGTTTTTATCAAATGGAAAGAATCTGATCAGGGTTGTTGTATAGGAGAGAAAAATGGTTGTTGTTCATAAGGAACTGAGTGGAGAATGGAAGTCTTTAGACTATCTGGGGGCCTTCAGAGTCCGGCTTGGTATTCGGCGGAATCAGTACCGAGTGGAACCGGGATTGTACAAGCTCGGGAATCCTCAAAAGGAATCCCCGGTCCTGGTCACTGCCAATTATAAGCTGACTGTAGATATAGTGAGAAGGGCTGTCAAAGGATTGGATCTCTGGATATTAGTTCTTGATACAAAGGGGATCAATGTATGGTGTGCCGCAGGAAAAGGCACTTTTGGAACTGATGAACTTATTAATAGAATCGGACAGGTCGAACTGGGTGAAATAGTTTCTCATAGAACTCTCATTTTACCACAGCTCGGTGCTCCGGGAATGACTCCGGTAGAGGTAAAAAGAGCAACGGGATTCTCTATTACCTATGGCCCTGTAGAGGCTATTGATATACCTGATTATATAAAAGCGGGCCATAAAGCATCTGAAAAAATGAGAAGAAAAGTGTATTCCCCAAGCGAGAGATTTAATGTGGCACTGACTCATTTTTCTCAAGGGTTATTGGCCGTCCTCATCATTTCTGCCGTTTTCGTTCTCCTCGATATAGTCATCGGATATAAAAGCGGGTTTCAAATTAATAAGTCCCTTTCTGCCAATGTGATTATCGCAATTTCCTCACTGATAACCGGCTCATTTCTGGCGAATTTATTACTTCCCCTGTTACCGGGACGGGCGTTTTCACTCAAAGGCCTGTTTATCGGGATAGTCTTCAGTGGAATTTTTCTGTTCTATCTGTTTAATGTCCTTCCCGATCACTCCGTACTGTATTCTGGTGGAAAAATACTGTTTCTTCTAGCATTTATTGTCTATCAGGTTCTCAACCTTACGGGGAGCAGCACTTATACATCCCTGTCCGGTGTCAGGAAAGAGATGGCGGTTACCATTCCCCTTTCTCTAACGGCAGTGGTTATCAGCCTGATACTGATCATAACCGGAGGATTTATTTTATGACCTATATGAAAAATGTCACAACACTGGAATACAACAGAGATCTCTGTAGTGGATGTGGTTTCTGTACCACAGTCTGTCCCCATGAAGTTTTTAAAATGGACAACAGAAAAGCCGCAATTGTCGATAAAGACAATTGTATGGAATGCGGAGCCTGTATGATGAACTGTCCCACAGGAGCCATAGCTGTAGATAAAGGGGTTGGCTGTGCCTATGCTGTCATTGTTTCTAAACTGAGAGGCAGTGAAGAGATTAGCTGTGACTGCGGTGGAGGAGAATGTGAGGAAGAATCCTCTTCCGGTGGATGCTGCTGAAAGGTGTCAAATGTCAATTGGTAAAATTGGAACTCGATGATGAGTAGTCTATAGGGAGAAAACATAAATATCAGCTGAGAAATTGGAACTGAAAAAGGGTGTCTCGGAATAATCAGAAAAATGTCCCCTCAGCTGGAATCCCGCTCTTTCATGAATATCTATATATTTGTAAGAGGGTAGGGGGTACATGGTCACCTTGTCTTTAAAAACAGATTTTCCTGTTTCTCTGTTTGTTAACTCCGTATGAAATATGAGTTCTTTTTCACCTATCTCTGTATATTTCCTATGAAACGATTTCGAATCAGTTTCAATTACAGGAAAAGTAAATTCCTGTTGAGTGAGGATAAAATCCCAGTTGATGACCTGAAAAATCCATATCCCACTTTTTGTCATCTTCCTCTTTATACTCTTAAGAAAAGATAGGAAATCTGACTCTGATATATGGGCCATTACATTTCCTGTAGAGTAGATGAGATCAAATTCTGATTCAATAGAATCAATTTTTGTAAGATCAAGGATCCGAAAATCAGCACTAGTGTAATTGGTCGAAGCGCTTTTAATCATTTGTGAATCAAGATCAATCCCCAATGGAATATATCCTTCTGATGCAAATCTTCCGCAATAATGACCGGTAGCACAACCGATGTCGAGAATACGCTTACCCTGAGGTGGCAGATAAGCTTTGAGAAAGGAATAGATATTTTCTCTAAAAGGGAATATCTTTTCATAGTCTTCAGCGAAATCAGTGTAAAACATATTCTTCTCCATTGAACCGGAAGTATCGAAATTTACCTTTCACAAAATTATTTTTTATCTAAAAAAAGTTCCGGTACCTTCTCTTAATAGCCTCATCATCTTTAAAATCATAAGCATTAATAATAAAATTCATCATACCTCCTGGAATCCCATAGGAATAGCTGTTTTTATAAAATATTCTTCTATCCCTCTTTAATAGTTTTTTGATGAAAAAAGCTGGATTATCAATCCTGTAAACACGATGAGAGCACAATAGAGAAAAGTAATTCCAATTGATGCGTGTTCATATATAAAACCCCCTCCCGCAGAACCGGCAATGACTCCGATTGTCAGAAAAGATTCATGAATAGCCATCCTTTTTTCCCTGTGTATACTTCCCGAGACTCCATGAAATATACTGTTTGTATACATATGAGCAAACAATAATCCGAAAATAATCAATGCAGGTATCATAACCGAAGGAGTCTGATTAATCACAAGAAGGACACAGAGAAGCAATAGAAGACCCTGACTGATCAGTAGCTGGTTCTTTTTGTTATGCCACCACTTGCTGTATCCAGAAATTTGGAAGCCTATTACTGAAACTAAAGCCCTGGCCAGCAGTATCAGTCCGATTTTGTCTTCCGATAAGTGCCATTCATTTTTGGCAAATAGAGGAAATACAAATAATATTGTACCGAAAAAAAGATAGGCTGACAGAACTCCTATCCATCCGGATAGCCGGAGAGGGGAGCTTTGATCCACTGTTTTATCTATGTTTTTCAATTCAGTATAGCCCGGTTTGAAGTCTTTAATGAATTGTGTCACTAGCAGAAAAGAGAGCATTAAGAGAACATAGAGAAAGGCTGCAATATAGATTGGCAGAGATAAGTTTGTCCTTATGATCAAGCCGGCTACATAGGGGCTGAGAGCCAATCCGCTGCTCCAGGACAAATTGAATATTGCCAGAGCATTTCCCAGTTTTTTCCCCTCCCGGCCTCTCGACAGCCAACCCATTAATGGGGGCCAGTAGAGAGAGGTGCTTAAACCGAAAATCATGTACATGGCAATTAAAAGCGAAAGAGATTTAAACAGAGGAATACTTATAAGCGACAATCCCATAAGTGTTGATGCCAGTAGAATAGCTTTTCCCGGATTTAACCATTTTCGGAATGAGTTGAGAAAGAGACAGCCAGCCAAGTAGGCCACTGCCCATAGAGCGGACATTCCCCCGACGACAGCTGAGCCGGCATCAAATTTAGTATTAACGTAAAAAACCAGTGTAAAGTTGATCAATCCGATTCCGAAGTTAGCTGTAAATGAGGCTAAATAGAGAATCCATGTTTTTTTGATTAACTGTTTTTCCGACATATAACCTGGTTTCCCTCCCACTCTGAATTATTGTGCCTGATTATTAGCTATGTTAGTCCAGTCATAGTATTTTCACAATGGGATTTAGTCATCAGTTTTTTTTTCTGCTGTAATATAATTACTCGGATAAAAAAAGGGGCTGTTGCAAAAATAGAAGTTAAAAATCCGGCTCTATCTCTCCAAGCCCCTAAATCCCTAAGGATGCATAGGCGAGCAGCAAACTTGTTTGCGACCAGCCCTAAAGGGGACTTTGACTCCCCCTTTAGGGCATACTATTACCCACAAGTTTTGGTATGTTCCTGGAAAAGAGATCTGCTTTAATCCAGGCCCCCTAAATCCCCCGAAGGGGGACCAAAAAGACAGCTATATTCCTTCTCCTCCTTCGGGGGAGACCTAGAGGGGGCTTGGATTGTAGGCATCTCGACTTATTCCACTGATAATTTGGTTCGTTTTTCAGAATTTTCATTATTGATATAAAAAATATATTTGTGGGTAATAGTATGCCTTTTGGAGGCTGGGGGGCTTTAATAGGAGCCATGATTGGATATTTGCGACAGCCCCTCTTTGTTAGCTCCCCCATGAGAAGCGAGACTCGCAGCTTCGAACCAGAAGCACAAGGATTTACCCTTCATAAAAGTATCATATAAAATTCTTCGAACCCGAAGCATTCCACCTGAGATCCCATAATCGGGACAGAACAAAGAATGCGAAGCATTCCACCTAAAGGACCGTTCGAGTCCGTACGGCATTATAAAATAAGAAAAGGTTTAGA
>JAEINM010000044.1 GCA_016342385.1 Spirochaetaceae bacterium
TTCGTTTAAAGTCTATTGACAGAGCTTCTGAAAGAGTTCTGACTGCCAGAGTTTTTGCCAGACCCGGCACACCTTCGACTAGAACATGACCGCCGGCAATAATTCCCATAAGCAATCCGTCAATCATCGCTTCCTGGCCGACAATTTTTCTGGCGACTTCTGTTTTTACATCGCTGAGCAGTTTTTTTGCATCATTAACTTTTCTTTCCAGATCCTTATTTTCCATTTATGCCTCTTGTAGTGTTAGACACGTTGTGTCCTTTGTTCAGTGCAGTAAAAATGCACTTCATGTTCTATAATCAGCGTTTTCACGCACGTATTCATATGTCAGATCGGAACCGAGAACCTGAGAGGAACAAATCCCTCTGCCCAGTTTGATATTTAAGTCAACGGATCTTTCATGAGGGGGAAATCCCTCACTATTAACAAAGGAACAATCTTTCATATAGTTACTTAATTTTTTTTCTTTTTCTTCATCGAGTGAAAAAAAACCACCCTCATAGACTATTTGATCTCCAATGGAAATCTGAATATTATCGGGATTAATATATACACCTTTTTCCCCCAAATGGTCACCCATGGCCTGAATAAATCTTCCCACATTGGGATCATTTCCAAAAATAGCCGTTTTCGTTAATGGAGAATTGATTAGAGCCTTTCCCAGACCGGTGGCTTCCTCTACACTTTCAGCTTCAGATACAGTAACACGAATCAAATGAGATGTCCCCTCTCCGTTTCTGACAATATCTTCCGCCAAAGAAGAACAAACAGAATAAAGTGCTTTTTTAAAATCATCAATTGATGAACATTCCTTTCGGCCGGAAGAAAATATAATGGCTGTATCACTTGTACTCTGATCACTGTCGATAGAGATTCTATTAAAAGTACTGTTTATTATTTCGGGAAAAAGTTTTCGCAATTCACCTCTATCGATCTTTATATCTGTCAGAATAAAAACGAGCATGGTAGCCATATCCGGCTCAATCATCCCCGCCCCCTTGGCTATGGCACAGATCCTCCCCCCATCCAGGTCGGCAGATCTCACTTTTGGAAAGGCGTCTGTTGTCATAATCGATTCGGCAGCTTCAAAAAAATCTGTTCTCTTCAGTTTATCTGAAAGAGGGGCGAGATTCCCTATCATCTCCTTCTCCGGAAGTTTCCATCCGATGATCCCTGTAGAGGAGGGAAGATAAGGGTGATCTTTTTTTCTCAGCTCCTGTAATTCCCCCGTAATATTCAAAGCCGTTTCTTTCCCCCCGTGACATCTCACATTGGAAATCCGGTTATTGATAAGGATTCCGGAAATTTTATCTTCACCCAGCAAATCCCGGCCTATTATCACCGGGTATCCCGGAAAGGCATTCCGGGTAAAGACACCGGCAAAGACATCGGTCGGTTCATCGAGTTCGATAAGAGTAAGATTCATTCTCATCGGTTCATCCGTCGCTCTCTCTTCAGGATAAAAGTCAAAGGATTGTACGGCCGTCTGAAAACCTTCAGGTAGCGCTGCTCTCTCTTTTAGAACCCGGTTGTATTTATCTTTTGTTGTAAACTCTTTCATACTTGACAATAATAGCGAAAATAAAAAAAATGGTCTATTACATTTCAGCTCACTCACTATTAGTGTATTTGACAGAATAGCTTATCGTTCGTATAGTAAATTCATGAATCAACAAACCCTGTTTATCATTTCCATTACCTCTGCGGCTCTTCTTTCCCTCTTTCTGATCTCTCTTATTATAAACAGAAAAAACAAGAATGAATCTCTTAATTTCTATGAAACTTTCAACTCCATATCCAGACGACTGGATAAAATGGAGGATATGGCCGGAAAGGTTGACGATATCTCACGGATTTTCACATTACCTCACATAAGAGGCGCGGCAGGCGAAACTATGCTGGAAGCTCTTTTTCAAAACTGGCTGCCATCGGGAAGCTATAAAATGCAGCATAAATTTTCCAGTGGGGCCAGAGCAGATGCCGTCATAAAACTGGGAAAATTTCTCGTCCCCGTAGATTCTAAATTCCCTCTTGAGAGTATAAGTTCCATCATCAATGAAGAATCTCAGGGGCTGACAGGTCAGATAAAAAGAGTTTTCTTAAAACACTGTGACGATATTGCTTCAAAATACATACGCCCCGAAGAGGGAACCATGCAATTTGCCCTGATGTATATACCCTCGGAAAAAATCTATTACAAAGTTTTTATCGAAGATGATGGGGAGTTTATGAGAGAGATTCTCAAAAAAGGGATTCTTCCAGTTAGTCCCTCTAATATATTTACCTATGTTCAGACCGTAGCCTATGGGTTACGGGGATTCTCTTTCAGTACAAAGCAAAAACTTATCCTCGACAGACTACACCGTCTAAGAGAAGATTTTAATCTATTAAAACGGCAATACGAGGTGGGAACCACTCATTTAAAAAATCTGCAGAAAGTCTGGGATGACTCCACAGTCCGGCTCTCCTCCATGGACAGTGCAATTGAAAGAATGGAAAGACCGGAGGACTGATGATCACTTTCCTTCGAGATAAAGAGAAAGGTTATCTGCGACTTTGTAAACATACCATTCAAAGTTTTTTTTGTAGGACCTCAAAGAAAAGAAAAAGTCGACAAACTCCGACAATTTTATACGGGAATTATAGACAATGGAAACACCATTCCGATCCTCTTTCAGGGAAAACTCCAGATTTGCCTCCTGGACCAGCTTAGTCCCCAAAAGGGGATTCATTTTAATAGATTTCAGCTGTCCTGTTTCGGAATACTCCTGGTGCGGACTGAATTTCAATTCAACGCCTTTCCGTCCAAAGGGCCAAATGAGATTGAGGTCAAAAGTTATTAAAAACAGATTACTTTCAGCTAAATAGTTAATTTCTGTAAAATAGGCAATCAGTCCTTCTGATTCTTTATCAATCCCCTGCATTCCATTAAGGGCCCATTGGGAGTATTCATTATATTTTAGTAGAGCGATGCTGACCTCATCTATAGATTTCTGAAGATCGATCTCTCCCGTTGTAACAAAGAACCTGTCTTTTGTATAAACAGTATGAGGATCCACTTCGGCGAAAAGAAAGAGAGGAATAGAAAGAAACAGCAATGATAATATTATTTTCATAATTTGTATTATACATCGGAAATGATTAATTTTAAAAGAATGGGGAGATGATCGGAATATCCCTCTTCAGTCAGACTGTTCCATCGTGAGGGATAATTATAATCATTTAGCAAAAACGGTTCTTTAATGACCTTAAATGACTCATATTCATATCCCCTGTCATCAAAAAAAGATTTCCAGAGGAAAAAATGATCGATTTTGCTCCATTGGGATTTATAGGCATAACTGCCGCTACTCGAGATATCATACCAGGGAGAATACAGAACCACCCGGGATCCTTCAACTGTGCTCTTTTCTCCCCTGGAGGAAATAAAGAGAGAGTCTGACCATTCATCGGGAACATCTTCAATGACAGGAATCAGGGCCGTTCGATAGTGTCGTCCTGTCTTTTTATACTCATCATGGCTTTCATTAAAATCTCCCGCGGCCAAAATCAGCAAATCCTCATTAGCGGCAACAAGTGTCCGAAATCGATCAGTCAGAACCTGTGCACAATGAATTCTACCCTCTTCTGTTGCAGCACTCCCTCCCGACTTGGATTTCCAGTGATTATTCAGTACCACTAGCTCCTGTCCATTCAAATCGAAATGGATTTCTGTAATGGGCCGCAGTCTAATCCGGCCCCAGTATCCGGTTTCAAACTTGGAAACAGATTTGACGGGAATATTCGACAGCACAGCCGTATGAACAGACATATCACTCTCTTCCAGAAGGATTTGCCAGGCATAGTGGCTATCGAGGATTTCTCTATTCAAAATGTCCAGAGCATTGAGGTTTTCGACCTCCTGAAGAAGCAGAATATCGGGAAACTCATCGAGAGCCTTGTTTAACATTTCTTCAATTCTGTTCAGTCTCTTATAGAAGAGTTCTGTATTCCAGGATCCCGAATCGGGATCAAACTCATCGTATTCCGAGCCGTCGGAGACATCATCAAAGATATTCTGAACATTCCAGGATAAAATCGACAGTTCAGCCGGCCCCGGATCTTCATCAAAGGGAAGAGAACAGGCAGTACAGGAGATAAGAAATATAATGGGAAAGCCCAGCAGAAAGGCAGCAGTCTTTTTCATAATACATACTACAGAGAATTAAGCTGCAGGGCTTCAAAAAAAAAGAAAAAGCATCACAAACCAAGGCCCCTCTCACTTATAATCTCACGTAATCCTGCTCCCTCTCAATCTTCCCGAAGGGGCTTGGGGGAGGTCGGTTTAAAGAGGATTCTCAATCGTACATTGCTGATAAAAAAACCTCCCGGAAAACGGGAGGGTCTATCGGTAAAAAGATTGATAATTTAAACGGGCATTTCACTTCGATTGACAACGATCTTGCTAACCAGTCCATAGTCCAGTGCTTCCTGTCCATTCATCCAGAAGTCCCTGTCCGTATCAAGTTCAACCTGCTTGATATCTTTTCCCGTTTCTTCTGAAATCAGTTTGTTCAGCTTAATTCTCAACTTTTCAATTTCAGTTGCGTGGATTTCTATCTCTGTTGCCACTCCCCGTATACCGCTCAATGGCTGGTGAATCATATAGCTGGAATTGGCGAAAGCCAGTCTTCTGTCTTTCGGTGCTGCTAAGAGAATAAGAGCTCCGGCACTGGCAACCAGTCCCATCCCAATTGTATACACCATTGGTTTGACAAAACGAATCATATCAAAAATGGCATATCCCGCATTGGCATCACCACCGGGGGAATCGATAAAAACCTTGATGGGTTCATCACCATCAGCTTCCAGTAATAAGAGCTGCTTGATCACTTTTTCCGCCAGTGCTTTGTTTATCTCTCCTGAAATAAGAATAGTTCTGGTTTTAAGCATTTTCTGCATTAGCATATCAGGCTCTTCAACTTTCTCCTCTTTTTTATCATCATCTGCAAATCTTCCGGTCATATTAACTCCTGCTTCTATATTCTGCGCCACAGCTTATGGTCTAAATTATAATATCTTAAAAATAAAGATAATATAAAATACAGGAAAAATGAAATTTTAAATAGACTGTGACCTATAATTAATGCAGAATGTCACAGTTAAAAAGGACAAAAAAAACACTGGATGGTGAAAAAATAATGAAATCTGCTTTTGTAGCTATTATCGGGCGTCCCTCTGCGGGAAAATCGACTCTATTAAATGCACTCTGCGGGCATAAAGTCTCGATAACAGCCTCTGTTCCCCAGACCACGAGAAACAAAATCAGGGGAATACTGACAGAAGAGAGAGGCCAGATGGTCTTCCTCGACACTCCGGGATACCATAATTCCGAAAGAAAATACAACAATTACATGATGAACATTGTAGCCTCGTCCCTCGATGAATGTGACCTGGTTATCTATGTAGTCGATTCAACCAGGCCCATGGGGAAAGAAGAACAGGAACTGATTGATATGCTTATATCTAAAGGGAAATCCCTTGTTGTTGTTCTGAATAAATGTGACATCGATTCAAAATACCGCCAGGATATCAGAGGATTTTTAAAGGTGAATTTAAAACCGGAATCTATAATTGGAACTTCGGCTCTTAAATCTGAAGGGATTGATCCCTTAAAAGATGCCATCTTTGAAGCCGCTCCCGAAGGCCCTAAAATGTATCCCGATGATTTTTATACCGATCAGGAGCCGGAATTCCGAATTGCCGAGATTATTCGGGAAAAAGCCATTACAAAAATGTCTCAGGAGATTCCCCATGCCATGTATGTGGAAATTTCCGATTCGGAGATGAAAGGCGAAGGGGACAAACAGAAACTCTGGATCCGGGCCTTTCTGACAGTTGAGAGAGAATCACAGAAAGGGATGGTCATAGGCAAAAGCGGTGATCAGATAAAACAGATCCGCAGAGAGGCGATCAGCGATCTGAATAAAATTTTCCCCTATAAAATACAGCTGGATCTGCGGGTGAAGGTCAATCCAAAATGGCGTACGAAAGATTATTTATTAAAAGGGTTGATAAAATAGTCACTCCAATTTCCTATATCACAAGATTCACCCTGCAAATCAGAATTCACCTCCTCTCCTGTCCTTCCAATTACTGCCATACTCATAATCAATACCCTTTGCTCATCAATATTAGCCTTCACTGATAAAAAATCTTCCATTCTCCTGTCTCCTTTCCTCCCTTCCTCCCTTCATGCAACTTGCTTATTTCTTTTCCCCTATATATAATTTCTGCCTATGAGTAACGAAAACAGACCTAAATCAAGCCACTGGGCGGATATAAACGCCGAAAAAATTATCAGAGAAAAAGGGAAAAAGGAGCACTATACCTGCGCTTCGGGAATTACCCCTTCGGGCACTGTCCATATTGGAAACTTCAGGGAGATAATCTCTGTTGATCTTGTGGTGCGTGCTCTTCGGGACAAAGGTGAAAATGTTCGATTCATCTATTCATGGGATGACTATGATGTGTTCAGAAAAGTCCCTAAAAATATGCCTAAACAGGAACTGCTTGAAACTTTTTTAAGAAAACCAATTACACTCGTTCCCGATGTACTGGGAACTGAGGAAAGTTATGCAAGGGCCAATGAAAAAAATCTTGAAGAACTACTGCCTGTAGTGGGAGTTAAACCCGAATACATTTATCAGGCTTCCAAATATAGAAATTCCGAATATGCCGAAGGGATTAAAAAAGCTCTGGAAAACAGGGATGTGATCAGAAGACAGCTGAATGAGAGCCGGACGACAGATCTACCTGATGACTGGTATCCCGTTTCTGTTTTCTGTGCAAAATGCGACAGGGACACCACAAAGGTTACAGGCTGGGATGGGCATTACGGCGTCGAGTATGAGTGCGAATCCTGCGGTAATAAAGAAACTGTCGACCTTAAAACAACTGCCGCTGTCAAACTGCCCTGGAGAATTGACTGGCCTATGAGATGGGCCTATGAAGATGTTGATTTCGAACCGGCAGGAAAAGACCATCATTCGGAAGGCGGATCTTTTGATACAGCCAGAAAAACGTCCCTCGAAGTGTATGGACAGGAAGCACCTGTCACATTTCAGTATGATTTTATAAGTATTAAGGGAAGAGGCGGAAAAATCAGTTCATCTACGGGAGAAGTTGTCTCCCTGATTGATGTGCTGGAAGTCTATACGCCCGAAGTAACACGATATATGTTCGCCGGAACCAGACCGAATACGGAATTCTCTATCTCTTTTGATCTCGATGTTTTAAAGATCTACGAAGATTACGATAAATGCGAGCGAACCTATTTCGAAAAACCCGAGTCTCCCAAAGCCTTAAAAAAATGGGAAAAACAGGCTCGTATATACGAACTGTCTCAGGTTGACGGTATTCCGGAAGTGATGCCCTATCAGATCCAGATAAGACTGCTCTCAACTCTGCTGCAGATATTCTCCGGCGATGTAGACCGGGTGATTGAATATCTGGGAGATGTAAAACCGCAACAGGTCGATAAACTGAAAGCCAAGGCTCAGTGTGCCTGGAACTGGGTAAAGAACTTTGCTCCTGAAGATTTTAAATTCAGCCTGAGAGAGGATACAGATGATAAAATTGAGGTCGGTGAAGTAGAGGGGAAAGCTCTGAAACTTTTATCTGATAAAATTGAAGCATATATGGATTCATGTGATGAAAAGGAGTTCAGCACACATCTGTACGATGTTGCCAGAGAACTGGAAATTGAAACCTCTGATTTTTTCCCAGTTGTCTATAAGGCCCTTATCAGCAAAGAGAAAGGTCCCAGATTGATCAGTTTTCTTTACATAATCGGTAAAGAGAAATTGGTCTCTCTACTTGGTAAATATTAGCAGTGGAGGGTAGTGACCCTCCACTACTGGATTATCAGTTTATTTTGATAGAAAATGGTTTTGCTTCTGGTTTTTTACCGATAGAGAGCTCCAGTACACCATCTTTCAAAGTGGCATTAATAGCTTCGCGGTCGGCATCTTTGGGAAGGGTGAAACTTCTTTTGTACTGTCCCTGAACTCTTTCTCTCAGTAAGTATTTTCTTACCGCTTCTCCGCTTCCTGAGCTTGCAGAAGAATCTTCTTCGGATTTTGCTTCCTCTTTTTTTGAAGCGGATATAACCATCAGGTTATCATTTAGCGTTACATCAACATCCGATTCGGAGAATCCCGGTAGTTCTGCGTTGACTAGATACTGATCTCCATCTTCTATGATATCTACAGAAAAATTTTTCCAGTTTGATTTTACTGATGGCGTATCGTAAAACATAGAATCTAATAGCTGATCCATTACATTTACCGGTCTTGTTTTTGTTGTTAAGTATGTCATTTTCTGGCCTCCATCTGCCTAATTTAATTTTTTCTTTTACACTGCCTATATAGCATTTTACGTGCCAACTTTTACTAAGAGGCCATAAACACTTATATAAAAAGGACTTACTCAATACACATAATAGGCGGTTAAATAAAACAGAGTTGATTGTTAAAAAAAGATCTCTTTTCCCATAATAAAACTACGGAATTGGATAAACCGAACACACATGAGTCATTAAACCCCATATAGGTGTGTCATTTTTACACACAGGGCCAGTCTGAGCCTGTCTTTCACGGAAAAAATGTTTCAATAGGAGTATACGCTTTTCATAAATATATTTTATTTCTTTCCGATACTGGTATTATGAAAAGATATCTCCTCATAATAACCACAGCACTGATCATCAATAATCTTTCGGCCTTTGAGCAGATTGGTATAGCTTCATGGTACGGTGGAAAGTTTCACGGCCGACAGACAGCTAATGGTGAAATATTCAATACAAATGACTTAACTGCCGCTCATAAAGACCTGCCCTTCAATACAGTTGTCAATGTGACAAATATGGCCAACGGGAAAACTGTGTCAGTCAGAATTAACGACAGAGGACCTTATGTAGGCGATAGAGTTATCGATCTGTCCTATGCCGCTGCCAAAGCGCTGGATATGGTGCGAAGCGGTACGGCTGATGTGTTAGTTGAAACCAATGAATTTGAAGAGTTAAAAATAACCTTTAACATACAGATCGGTGCCTATAAAACAATAGAATATGCCAGAGAAATGAAAATCAGACTGGAATCTGCCGGTTTTTCCCCTGTAGCCGAACTGACCAATAGCGGAATAACCAGAATTCTGATCAAAAATATTTCCGAAGAACAGACTTTCCCCATAGTGAACAGATTGGCTCAATTAGGTATAAGGAATCCTCTGGTAAAACAAAACTGATTTATTAAAACAATTTAAGAACTTATGTTGACACAAAAATAGAGTTCCGATAATATAACAACTCGTTGGGACGGGTCACAGACTTCGTTCAAACAATCCCGGGTCTATAGCTCAGTTGGTTAGAGCACCTGACTCATAATCAGGTGGTCCAAGGTTCAAGTCCTTGTGGACCCATTAAAGACACTCTTTTTGAGTGTCTTTTTTTTGCTCTAAACCCTTATATAGCAAGCGTTTAAGCTACCTATGGGACTTAGAGCAAATATGCCGATTATGGTACTGACACCGATATTGACGCTGTTATGTTTGTGATTGAGTGTTTCAGATAGCTGTAATTCGGAAATATTTCTATATTCAAATCATTGGATTAGGAGTTTTAAAAAGTATATATATATTTAGTAATTATAATAGTTGATAACAATCATAATAAATCACATATTACTTCTAGATTCAGTACTTACTTTATCTTTTGGAATTTCACGATAGAAAACAATAGCAAGAAGAACTGTTACTATATAAAAAATTCCGACATAACCTATTATACCGATATCTCGAACCTGCATGTTGCCAATAAAAACTCCAATTAAACCAGCAAGTGCTAACGATCCTGAAAGAATTAGGAGGGTTCTTATCCAATTTTCAATCCGGGTTCCACCGAATGTAAAGGCCGCAGACAATACTGAAAGAGGAAAGAAAAAATCCCAGGCGAAGATATCGACAGCATAGACAAAAGAAGGCCATTTAAATTCAAAGATAAGAGAGAACCAAGGTTGTTCTCTAAAAACGAGCTGTGAACTCAGGATCAAAATAAGAAAGTGAACAGTGCTGGTAATCCCACAGAGAAGAACCATAAAAGCTACAGAAAGTTGGCTTAATATTTTTAAATTACCAATAGTCCGATTGTTCACAGCAATCATTAGCGAAACCATTGCGGGCATCATGATTATGATCAATATCTCAAGTATCATAAAAAGCTGACCGTTTATTGGTTCATCTGTATTAGTAGAGGCGAAGAGACCTAACAGTAGAGTAACAGCATATGAAATGAGAAGAAATGCTACAATAATTGCAGAAAAAAAGCCTATGTGATTTGATGTAATATTTTTTCTTTCAGACATACACCTCATTCCTTATGTTTGGAAACCTAAACTCTTTTTTGCAGACGGTTCAAAAAGCGCGAAATGAACTGTGTAGCCGGTACTCCATCGACGAGATCATGGTCAACAAGAACTGTTAAATGTAGAATGTCCCTTATTTCAATTTTATCAGATACCACCCACGGTTTTTTTGCAATTGGTCCGAGGGCAAAACAAAGATTGTGTATAGATTTGGGAAGTATCCAGCCAGAAATATGTCCGGCTGTTCCTACTGTAGTAATAATAGCTGTACCCATCATTTCCTTACTGCGGTAAGGGTTTTTCATTATTTGTTTCATTATAAAAAGTCGAATCCGTTGAGGAAGTATATAATATAAGAGCATAGCTAAACGGGAAATCTGTTTTTCACCCATGACATAATCAGATTCATCCTTAATCGTCTGATTTTGAGCTTTTTTTATCTCGGCGTTAATCTCTTCGGCTGTCTTTTCATTTGTTTTTTTTATTAGGAGAGGAAGGGGGACTCGCTTGCCGTTAACTAGTTTTTCGACCATTACAGACAAGTCGATATCTTCGAAGACAACTGTGCTGTTACGTCTTCCCTTTAGGGCATGTATATGTAGGTTCTCAGAAATGGTATCACTAATTTCTTTTACCATCCATGCAAAAAAAGAAATCTCTTTCCCTTCAGTACGCAGTTTACGAACATGCCTGATCAATTCCGTAATATCGACTTCAAGAAGACCAGTGATATGATGTTTTGTCAGTGCGATTTTCCCTACATCATGTGTTCCAAGACGAGACAAAGGGTAATGAAAAATTTCATGTTTTACTTTCTTCATTTGATTGACCTTTCTGATTGACATTCTTTATTAAGATCGTTTTGTTCTTTGGATTTAATGGAAATAATGATAACACTCCCAACCGCCAAAAACAAGCCTAGACGCTGGAATCAATACAAGATCTCCCCAAACAGAAAAACACATATGAGAGTGGGGACAACCATATTGCTTAACAATAAAGGGAATGATTCCTATCACTTGGCGCACCTTTATATATCGTGAAAGCTTTTAACACTTCTGCTTTAATGGTCGCGATAAATGACTTCTAAAATCAGATTCTCGATGTTGATTTAGAATCAAGAAGACCTCTTGATAACATCATTTTTTCATCAACGAGTTGTCTTGTTCTTTCAAAATCGCAGGTAACAAGATCTCTTTATGACGGGGGAATGTGAGGTTTCGAGAGGTCTTGTTGGTGTGAAATGGGGATTTGTGAGGGATTGATTACAGAACTTTTATATAACCATAGCAAGTCCACTTCAAACAACTCTGGGATCTGTCTCCTTCATAACATATGTTTGTAATACATTAAGGTGTTTCATGATATATCTCCAATTGATCATTTAGCCATTTTTTTGCAGTATTTATATCACTGAAAAACTCAAAATTCTCCCCGGAACTCATATATATTTCGCTAATATGATGACGGTTAATAATTGGGTTTTCTGAATCTGTAATGACTAGAGCCGATGCAATTCTGCCATTTCTCCTGTCATTTTTAATGCCCTCAATAAGTAATTTAGCTGCGTCAGGTGTATGAATTGGCTGACCATGAATTATGACAAGGACACACCACCTACTCTTATAGAGACCTTTTTGTATTTTAGATACATCCTCCTCAGCCTGAATCATCGACTCAAGGTTGAAGGGGCCGGTTTTTTCTATAATTAAAAGATGTTTTTCTATTTCAAAATGTAATTCACCATGGGGAGAATATTTCATAAATAATTCCTTGCTATTATTATTTAATAAATTTACGTTTTTCTTTCCAGCATTATGAAATTACTCCCAGGTCGATCTGTCATAGAACTTCCAATACGTCATTAGACCCATGCTCAAATTCTGTTCCAGATATGGGGAGTTCATCCTTTACATCATCTGGCAGCAGTAGATTTCCATCTTCTGCTATGGCAGTTTGTTCTTCAGAAATAACCTTATTAATATCGAGAATAATAATGAAATGCTCTTTGTGTTTAGCAATACCCGAGATGAAATCACCTTTGATTCTTGTTCCGACTTTAGGAGCACCCTGAACCATCTCGGGAGTGATTTCGATAACTTCTTTAACCGAATCAACCAGTCCGCCAATTGTTATGATTTTGTCACCTGATTTGATGAGCATGACTATAATTGAAGTGTTATTTGTAATTTCTTTTTCTTCAATATTTAATATGGTTCTAATATCGACAACCGGCAGAGCTTTTCCTCTTAAATTAAGAACTCCTTTAACTGTTTCATCGGTCCCTGGAAGCTTTGTTAGTTTTGTATACTCCAGAATACTTTCAATGCTTGTTACTTCAATTGCGTATTCTCCTTCACCAAGTGTAAATGTTATATATTCATTAGTCTGATTTACTTCAACCATTACATTTGTACTCCTCTCTTAAAAATCACTGAAATCTGAGTCTGCATAATCTGTCTCTTTAGGAATAGTGATTCCTGTTGATGTAATTTGTTTAATATGCTGAGAATTACTTTTATGGGAGACAATTCCTGCAGTGCCTTTTGACAATAATTTCTTTACCTGTAGATGTTTATCATCAGTCATAAAAAATGAAATAGTCTCTTCAAGAGTCTGTGACTGTGTTGCCAGTTCTTCAGAAGTACTGGCCATCTCTTCAGAAGCAGCTGAATTCTGCTGTATGACTTGATTTAACTGCTGCAAAGCATTATTTATCTGTTCAGCACCAGAATTCTGTTCAATACTTGAAGCACTGATTTCCTGCACAAGTTCTGCTGTTTTCTGAATGTCTGGAACAAGTGTGTCCAGCATAGTTCCAGCCTTCTCTGCAACAACCATAGTGGAGGCAGATAGTTCTGTAATTTCTCCTGCGGCTATCTGACTTCGTTCAGCCAGTTTGCGGACTTCAGATGCAACGACAGCAAATCCTTTGCCATGTTCTCCCGCTCGGGCCGCTTCTATGGCAGCATTCAGAGCCAGAAGATTGGTCTGTCTGGCAATTTCTTCTATAATGGAAACCTTTCCCGTAATCTCTTTCATTGCAGAGACAGCTTTTTTTACAGCTTCACCGCTTTCTCTCGCATCAATGGAGGCTTTTGATGCAATTTTTTCTGTCTGCTGTGAATTATCTGTGTTTTGCTGGATATTAGAACCCATCTCTTCCATAGATGCAGATGTTTCTTCAACAGAAGCAGCCTGTTCTGTAGACCCCTGTGAGACCAGCTGGGAGGTTGAACTGAGTTCTCTGCTGCCCGTGGCGACAGTATCAACGGCCATTTTTACATCACCCACGACTCTACGGAGCTGATCGATCATCTCTTTAATTGAAGCGAGCATACTGGTGGTATTTTTTCCGATGTCCAGTTTCATGGTCAAATCACCGGAGGCAATTTTCTCTGTGATATTTTTGACATCTTCCGGATCTCCACCGAGTTGCTTCATCACACCGGTAATTATAATAATTCCTATGACTGTTCCGGCAATTACTGCAATAATTGAAATAAGAATTAACAGCAGGAGCCCTGCCGCTTCACTCTGTTCTGCGGCCAAGGCAGATGATTCCGTGTTCTGTTCCAGATAATGTAGAAGTTCCTGGATCTCCAGGTCTATTTTTTCTTCCAGTATTTCTGTACTTTCTGCAAGATCGTGGGCTTTGGAGGTTTCACCTTGTTCCAGAAAATCATATATCTCATGTACATGCTCTTCATATTCTAAATGTTCAGCTTCAATGCCCATAATTGTTTCATCGACAAATCTGCCCTCTTCACGCTGTCTTTCACTCGTGGCTTCTTCAAGCATCTGTGTTCCAAGCATTTCCGCTTCATGCAGATGATCTGCAACAATTAAAGAGTGCTCATTAAACTCCAGCAGAGTCTCTTCAAATAGGATAGCAGCGTCACTATCAGATTTCATTTCTGCTCCGTGTCGAAGCATCCGTTCAAACCAGATGGCCTGTTCCAGCTGATTGATGGCCACCTCTGTTACCTGTTCAGTCAAAGGAATATCCTCGTCTACTATTTCCTTCAGTTTAGTTCCAATATTCCCCATGTTGATTATCCCGATTAGGGCAACAGTAACTGTCAGAAGAAGTAGGACAACAAGCATACCTGTGATTTTTGTTTTTAATTTCATTTTTATATAACTCCTTGTATTTCCCCAAATCAATATTCATTATGTTGATTATATTGATGAACTATTATTTAATATTACCTACTATGCAAAAAACGTGCCACCAGATAAGACCTTAATAGATTTAATATAAAATATAACTATCGCAACTATTATTGCAGTTGTAGCAACAGAAGTTTCTGGAGACATGTGAGTTGATATGTATGATCTTGTCGTGTATTTACTACATCCAAGCTCTAAATTTGGTTGAACTTCTGTAGTAATGATGCTGTGAGCCGGACAGTAGTTCTGAAGCATTCCTTAAAATGAGGAAAATAGATTAGAACTGCAAAGTCATTATCTCCTCAGGTTATACTCAAGATAAAAATATAGAGGAGTTAATTGATATTGGATTGGCAGGATTCATTAACCCTATAAAATTTCAGATATTAGGCAACTTCTAGATAAAATTCAGAATAAAAAATAGTATTAAGATATCTTTATAACGTCATGATTAACCTCTATCCTCAAAGAGCTACCGATCCAGATGATATGCATAAAAAGTTGAATCATAAGATACACCGACAAAATCTTAACGAGATTAAGAAATATCTTTCTGGTTCATATGACATCTGGGCTGCATGGGGCACTTTGATTGAGAAGAGATCATATTTAATTCGGTGTTTAAAGGATATTTATGATGTACTGGGATCAGATTGCAGATGGTTTATCATTGGGAAGAGATCTTTTAAAGGACATCCCCATCATCCATTGTATCTTAAAAAGAAAATGAAGTTGGATAGATTTGATATTTTGACTTATATGAAGAAGCTGTCTTGAATGTGGAAAAGTTTCATCATAAAGATATCTTGTTCTTTCAAAATCGCAGGTAACAAGAGATCTTTATGACAGGAGAAAGCAGGTTAACGAATCATCTTGTTGATGTGATTATAGGAATTGAGAAATGACTATGAATCGAGCTGAATGGGATGGGACGCCGATATTGACGCTGTTATTCTTGTGTTTGTCTATTTCAGAGAGCTGTAATTCAGAA
>JAEINM010000045.1 GCA_016342385.1 Spirochaetaceae bacterium
AAAATCATTTCATCCTTTTCTGCAATAGGGATAAATTCAGTAGGTGAGATAGTCCCGAATTTGCTGTTAAACCAACGCATAAGAAGCTCTCCTCCGGTAATCAGTCCGGTTTTGGCATTCATTCTCGGTTGTATATACACTGAAATCTCATTTTTATTAATAGCATTGACCAGTAAATCCTTCATGTCGTTTTCTCGAAGAATCTTCCGATTATCTGTTTCACTGTAATTAATGATAATATCCCTGTTGGAGGACTTGGCATTATTCAATGTCAGCATGAGGTTGGAGATCAACAGGGTCGGATTATTGATATCCTCAGGATATCTGATGGAGGCTCCTCTATAATGTACGGCCACAATGTGATGACCAGCTGAAATGGGTTCTTTAAATACCTGCTCTACTGTCCTTTCATTATCAAGTTCATTTTCTTTGGTGCAGTGAATAAGAAATTTTGATCCGGTCATGCGGTAAACGACACATTCGGGAAGTTTTAATAATCTGTGAGCAATGATTTTCAGAATATAATTGCCCGTATCCAATCCATATTTAATATTGATATCCTCAAAGTCGACAATCTCTATGAGCAACAGATGTATTTTGAATGAAGATCCTTCATTGCCGGCAATTATTTTTCCAATATCCTGAATGACTTTTTGATTATTGGGCAGACCTGTAACAGTGTCTACAAAAGCAACCTGTTCCAGTTCTTCTCTCTCCTTGCTGCTGATAATAAGAGTTTTAATTAAATGACTGATGATAATCTGAATAATCAGAAGGATAGCTGCCTGAAGCATAATATATGTGATAAAAGGGGCGATCCAGTTTACTAGTGTTCTCGATGATAACTGTGCCTCGGAATATTCAGGTATACTTGTCGAACTGTAGAGGAGCATAAATACCACGATTATCAGTAAAGAACAGGAAAAGGTGATCCATCCCAGTGAGGGACTGTTTATTATGGCGGCTATTACGGCGGCGGATAGGAAAAAATAGAAGGCCATGCTGCTGAAACCCCAGAAAAGCATTTCAGAAATTCCAATAAGCATTATTATTGAAATTAATATGTATACCCGTAGATTAAATGGTATTTTTTTACTCATTAAAGTAACAGCCATAAGCATCATAAAACTGGGTAGATATATGAGGAAAAATCTCACATACTCTCCTTGGGGTAATTCTTCCAGAGATACTGCTGTTAGTGCTAATGCGGCTATAAAAAGTAATACTCTTAATAAACTGTTCAGAATAGAACGCTGAATATTCTTAAAGCTTTCAAGTTCCTGCATATATAATATAGTCTATGAATAGAAAGGCTTTCCGTCAATTTTATTTATTTTCTCCATATTATATTTCACCACCATTAATAGTTTGGGCATCTTTTTTCAACCGGTTTACTGTATATGAGGGAAAGAACCAATAAACTCCCTGAAAGAGTAGATTTTCATTGGCCGGAGTTGAATTCCGGCCAAATTAAAAGGTTGAAATCTGCCGGTAGAGTGTTTATTGATGATTGCTCTCTATGGGCTATGTCCGATAGTATGTCAGGATATGAATATTGATTTATCACTTTTGTCAGGATATCCAGAAAATGTCATTTCTCAGGTAAAAACTCTGATTCAACAAGGTAGATTGGATAATTATCTGCAATCTACCTATTGTGAAAGTCATAATATCAGAACCGACAAAGCACTTTTCACCTATGTGCAGGACATAAAACGAAACTATATGAAAAAGGGCTCTCCCATCCATAAAGTCAGTTTTGATGACAGGATCGATGTATTATACAATGCCCTGGGTCTTCATTCATTTGTCTCACGTGTTCAGGGGAAAAGACTAAAATCAAAAAATGAAATACGTATTTCCTCATTGTTTAAAAAGGCTCCGTCCGAATTTCTTCATATGATCGTCGTCCATGAACTCTCTCATCTCAAAGTAAAGGAGCACAATAAAGATTTCTATAGATTATGTCATCATATGGATCCTCACTATTCTCAGTTGGAGTTTGATCTGCGTCTCTATCTTATCAGTTTGGATTTAAAATAAGAGATCTCTAGAGAATCTCTTCTAACGCCTCTATCAATTCATCACTTAAAGGTTCTGTCTTTGATCCGAACCGGTTGACGATATTGCCATTCCTATCGACAAGAAACTTGTTGAAATTCCAGGTTATCCGTCCTTTAAATTCTGGATTTGATTCCTTATCAGTGAGGTAGGCATAGAGAGGATTTTTGTTTCTCCCGGTTACTTTTATTTTGGAAAACATAGGGAAAGAGACGCCGTAGGTTAGAGTACAAAACTCTTTTATCTGGTCCTCTGTACCCGATTCCTGGCCGAGAAAATCATTAGAGGGAAAACCCAGGATGACAAATCCCCTGTCCTTGTATTGTTCATACAAAGCCTCCAGACCTTCATATTGATAGGTATATCCGCATTTGCTGGCGACGTTGACAATGAGAATGGCCTTTCCCTCATAATCACTAAGAGAGACTTCGTTCCCATCAATATCGATCATGGTAAAATCGTATAGTGATGAGGCTTGATTTGCATAAAGAGCAGAACCCATTAATGCTAAAACGAATAAGCTTTTATTTAAATTAATCATATATAATAAATAATCATTCCCCCGGAGAAAAACAAATGAATTCTATAAAAATCTTATTATTCCTATTGTAAGCACTCTCTTTTCGCTATAACACTCTCCTATCTGATTATATCGCATCAACTGATTTTTCAGAGATTATTGTTCCTCACTAATTGGGGCCGTTATTATCGCATTTAGTCCCTTCCGGCCTGTTGTCACGGTGGTATATTGATCATAAACCTGTTATATTCAGACCATGAAGAAGACAATATGCCTCTAGACTTATCATTTTTAGAAACCTGTTCCGAAAAGGTTCAGAATAAGATCCGCAATATTATAGATCAAGGCGAGTTGGACGCCTATATTAAGGATCTCTATCCCGAGATTCATAATATCAGCACGGACAAAGCTCTTTTTGCCTATGCTCAGGAGATCAGAAAAAAATATATGAGAAAGGCTCCGCCGGCTCATAAGGTTGTTTTTGACGATGGTGATGACAACGTCTACAATGGACTTGGCGACAATATCAATGAGCTGATTCTCACCGATAACGGCCATAAGATTAAAAATGTAATTCGTATATCCTCCTTGTTTAAGAGTGCTCCATTAGAACTATTTCATATGGTCCTGGTTCACGAACTGGCTCATCTGAAGGAACGTGATCACAGTAAAAACTTTTTCCGCCTCTGCCAGCATATGGACGATGATTACGAGCAGCATGAGTTTGATTTGCATCTCTTTTTAATCAGCAAGGGCTATTAATGCTGCTGAAGTTCTGACTATCATAATTCAATTTCCCTTTGAAGACTAATTCTCTCTCCATCATATTTTTGAACGCAGACATATAAGGTCTTTTTCCTCCCACATAGACGTTTTTTATATATTTCCTCTGATAAATTAGAACAGGAAGAATATAATTTATATTACTTGGAGAGGAAATTGGGTCGTAAAAAACATGACATTTTAAAATCATCAAAAAGTATTTTTCAGATTCTTTTTATAATATCTGTCACGGCTGTTCTTATCTTATTTTATTATAATAAATGGTATCTGTTCTTTTCTCCTGATAATATTGCTGAATTAAAAGTTCTCTTTATGCAATTCGGTATTATTTTTCCGATTATCATTATCTGTATTGTATTACTCTTTAGTGTTTTTTTTCTTCCGACCATTATATTTGCTGTTTTGTTCGGGTATATATACGATCCCATTAAAGCAATATTTTTTTCATGGTTCGCCATAAGCCTGGGAATAATCATATCATTTTTTCTCAGTCGCTATCTTTTTCAGGGGAGCTTTCTGCAGAAATTCGGTTCAAAGAAGACTGTACAGAGATTTGAAAAATATCTGGTAGGAAATCAGTTTTTGACCATTTTTATTTTGCGTCTGATAATGATAATTCCCTATAATGTTATGAATTATGCTTTTGGATTAACAAAGATTAATGGGAAAGTTTTTATCGTGGCTTCAATGTTGGGGATACTGCCAGTGACAATATTAAATGTCCGCGTTGGTTCTCTTCTCTCTATTGCCGGGTCGGAAAATGTTTCAAGTGAAGTGTTAAAGAAAAATGGTTTAGTCACAATAGGATTGGCTTTGTTCCTGATAATTGCTGTTGTAATAATTAAGAAAATATTTTTAAAAAGAGAAAAGGACACTGATTGATATGATTTTAAATATACAAACAGGATCCACTTTTAAATTTCTGTTTTTTTTATTATTTTTGAATTTCATCGGAAACTGGGGAGTATTCCTTTACTCTGATACTAACCAAAGGGAAAAGGTTGCTATTATCATTCCCGGTAGAGGAGAATATCCTGAGGACTGGGCTTATCAAGAGATTAAAGAATCTTTTGAGACCGAAGGTTACACCTCGTATATTGTTCATCTGGACTGGGAAAATATCACA
This sequence comes from Spirochaetaceae bacterium, assembly GCA_016342385.1. Classification (GTDB taxonomy): domain Bacteria; phylum Spirochaetota; class Spirochaetia; order DSM-2461; family DSM-2461; genus Spirochaeta_F. Next base: position 4,491 of record JAEINM010000045.1, read on the forward strand.
GCGGATAATCTGGTCAGCAGGGGGAATGAGGCTTTATATCCTCTTTTACAGCGCAATAGTCAGAGTGATATTACTCTGTTGGGGTTCTCTTTCGGAGCAGTTATCGCTTTAAAAAACAGCCATCATGAAAATGTAAAAAGAATTCTACTGGCGTCTCTTTCTCCCATCTTTAAAGAAGATCTCCCGTACCATCTCAAGTTGTTTCAATTTTTTGCAGGAAAATTAACAGATTATGACATAAATGATCTTTCTTATCCCGAGTATGAAAATAGAGCGATTGTTTTTTTCTATGGAACCCATGACTCTCTTTTAATTAATAAGAAAATTAGAGAAATGCGAAGCAAACGATTTTTATATTCCGAGCAGATTTTAATCAAAAATGCCGGTCATGACATTTCCGGACGAAATTATCTGGCTGCCATTAAAAACTATATTTCAAAAGAATAGAATAGTCAGGAGACTCATGAATACAGAAACCCGCAAAAGTGTGAAAATTACCACTTATAGAAAAGAGCATGTAAATTTATTTATCACACTCTACAGGCAGATCTTCAATTCACCTCCATGGAATGAAGAATGGGATGAATTCGGGGTTGAAAAGATGATTCTGAAATCTGCTTCCAGGAAAAGATTTCTGGGATATACAGCTTCTATAGGAAATAAGGCCATTGGTTTTCTCATCGCTTATCCCCTGTCTCCATTTTTCCCCTTTAACAGGATCTATTATTTAAGTGAATTATTCATTCATCAGAATATACAGGGAAGAGGCATCGGGGAAAAATTATGTCTAAACTTTTTTACCGCATTATCTATACAGAATAGCTCGGGTGTTATCTTATTAACCCAAAAGAACAGTCCTGCTGAAAAGTTTTATATGAAAATTGGTTTTAACTCCCTTTCATCATTTATAAAAATACAGGGGAAAATCATTATGTATTTAAATTTGCAGAATAATAATGCGAAAAGGACTTATTATGATTGATCATCAAAAACATCACAGACAGTTAAAAAGGATATTTCAAAACCACCATATAAAGATGGGAAGGAACATAAGGAAAATCCAAGATCATCTCCATGGGCGAAAGCCATCGTCGGGACTCAATATCAATCTATATGAGACTGTGGCACAAATTCCTTCTGATGAATGGAATAGTGTAAATCAGGACAATGTTCTATTGAGTCCCGAATATTTAAAAGCGGTTGAAGATACTTCTCCAAAAGGGATGAAATCATATTACGCAATCCATTACGAAAATAGTAAACCTGTAATGATAAGTTATTATCAAATGTTAAAAGTAAACAGGGCTCTCCATGAAAAGATTTCCCCTGAGCCCGAAGTTTCAACCAGAAATTTCATAGTGCGAATCCATGATAGTTTTGCTGAAAAACTCAATTTTAACATGCTGATCTGTGGAAACGCTCTTTTAAGCGGTGAGAATGGTTTCTCATATCTACCGGGATTAGATAGAGAAACAGTGTATCTTGGAATCAGTGAAAGCTTAAGGAGAATTAAAGACCGCCTTAAAGGGGAATCCACAATCGATATAATTTTAATAAAGGATTTCTCTGTTAAAAATGAAGGGCCCGGTGATATTTTTCCCCGGTTCCATTTTCAAAAGTTTTCCTCGGGTCCCAATATGGTTGTTCCTATCAGAAAAGAGTGGCACAGTTTTGAGGATTATACAAAGAGTATGAAGAGTAAATACCGTCGCCGTGTAAAGAGCAGTTTAAAAAAGGGCAGAGACCTGATTAAAAAAAGCCTCACATATGAAGAATTGAGTGATAGTACAATCAGGAAAGAGATCTATGAGCTGTACCTGGAAGTCGTAAACCGGGCAAAGTTTAAACTCTTCGCTTTAGACATAGACTTTTTTGCCGGTTTAAAAAAACAGCTCCAGGACAATTTTATGTTTGATCTCTATTATGCGGAAAAACGGATTGTAGGGTTTACAACTAGAATCTTTAATGGAGATGTCATGGAGGGATACACACATGGTATCAAATACGATCTGAACAGGAGATACGAATTATATCAGAACATATTGTATGATGATATCAAGGTGGCGATTGAAAACAAATGCACTCAGATCAATCTGGGACGAACCTCAATTGCCATGAAAAGTTCTGTGGGAGCCATAGCCGATGAGTTGACCTTTTTTATCTCTCTGAAAAATCCCGTTTCAAACCATATTCTCAAGGCCATAAAGTTTTTTCTGAAACCTTCCAGTGAAATTTGTCGAAATCCTTTTGCATGAACCTACACAGAAGTAATCGTGAAAGAGAACAGTTTTAAATATTCATAAGAGAATGAATATGATAGACCCTATCCAGCAAATTCTCTATCGCCTTGGCATTGCGATGATTCTGAATCATGTAGACGACTATGGAATCGAGAAAATATATGCCATAGAGATCCTTGAAATTCTCCTGTATATTCTCAAACTGTGAGCTTGTCAAATTCATTTTCTCCAACGCCTTTTTGTCTGATACAAGTAGCCATTGCAGTGCGGGAGAATCGGGTACTTCCATTTTGCTTCCCCATAGTTCTGCCATTTTTTCCAGTGGCAGCATTTTCATTATTTTAGTTCGTTTTAATAGAAGTAATTGTGATCCACTATGGAGGCGGGGCAATACAAAAATGGTCAGCTCCTGACCATATCCTTTGCCGGGCATATGATTGATCGAGGCAGCATGGTAATAAGCTGACCAGAACTTTGCACTCTTATATTCCCCATTAATAATGTGGAACAGTTTATGCTTTAAGCCCGGTCTAGTACCGTAGAAAGTCTTTTTCAGATGATCAATGAAATCTGTCAATTCTTTATTCCCGGATTTATCGTTTAAATAATATTTCCAGTTATATTTAGCTGCCAGGTTATCCATTTTATATAGTGCCCGGATTCGCATTGTCATTAAGTAAATTATGGAAAAAATAAATCCTATAAAAAAAAGAGCGATAATAGTCAGAAATAAGATGGATTGGGTGCGTTCATTCATGAAATACCTCACATAGAGAAAATTCTAGATTATTTATGGGGATTTTTCAAATTGTGATACTTGTTGCGTTCAGACTTACCTTTCTTAAATCAATCAGGATTTTCTCAATAAAAACCCCTCTCTCCTATCATCTCACGGAATTCTGCTCCCTCTCAGGCTTCCCCAAAGGGGAGAGTAATTACTGATTATATAGTTCCATCAGTGCTTCTCTGCATTCATTACAGAGAATGTCCTCTTTGGAGTCCTGTTCCTCCAGACTGTGGGGATAGGCCCGGGCGCAATTTGACACAGTGCAGCGGGGAATCCCCAGGATAAATCCCGTGGAGGAAAGACTCTGGTTAACACTTCTTTTAATTGTTCTCGTCAGTGGAGTCTCTTCAGTGTAGAATCTGTGAATACTCATAACGGCGCTTCCCGGTCCATTCCACCCAAAGAGGAAATTGTAATCCTCAGCGTAGATATCTTTCAATGTGACTCCCAGAACACCCACGACGTTGGGTTTCTTCAGTTCATCCCCATAAGCTCTCTTCAGATCCTCACGAAGAACCCTGGCATTATACTGAGGATTCATTCTCTTTATCAGATCGGGCCATAGCTCTTTTCCCTTCTCACTCTGATTGTAGAGATACTCAACAAAGATGTATTTCTCTCCTAAGGACAGGTCCTCAGAACTGTCAAAGCCCAACTCCTTTAATATTTCATTGTATTCATCTTTTCTGTTTTCTGTAAAATCATCGACAATCCCGAAAATATACCGGTCAAGCATAATCTGGGGACTTCGAAAATCTGTTTCATTCAACCCCAATTCCTCAAATCCTGTGGATACTCTTATTTTGAATTCCTCGCTGATTCTGGATTTCAGTGCGTTTAAAATATAATCAGGTATGTATTCATAGGGGTGGATGAGAAGCACTTTGTCGTAATTCTCCGGTATTTGCAACTCCTCTACCGGAGGCATTTGCTCTTTAATGTCTCTGGAAAGGGATAGGATTATTTCATCGTTACAGTTTCTGAGGATATGATTGAGGCGGCTTGAAACTAGTGAATAATCTCCCCTCACATATTCAATTTTTGCTGTTCTCACTTGTGTTTCCCAGTCCCTGGAATCGAGTCGTAAGCCCTTTTTATAGAAATCATAAGATCTGTCCAGATTATTCATACGCATATAGTGATTACCCAGATTAAAATAGACCGTTGTATATTCTCGAGCCGAAACATTATAGAGTCCATCGATTTCTATGGCCTGCATTTCAAGAGTCAGAATCTCATCGTGGGAGGCAATTTTTACAGTAGCTTCGGGTAGTGAAACCTTCCACTTCAGTTTATTCCAGAAACCATTTTCAGCTAACAATTCTTCGACGATGGGATTAGTACTCTCGCGGTATTTATCTTCTTCTCCAAAACCGGAAGCCCAGAAGATCCGTCCCAGTCTATAGGCTTCGCCGTATTCTTCCCAGGAGTTGTAATATTGCTGAATTTTGTTTCCAAAATAAAGGAGCATATTCCAGCTTTCATTTTCAGTTAAAAATCCCACCTGATATCCCCATCGGATTAAAGATGTCATTCTTCCCAGATCCCAGGCTACCAGATCAATTTTTCCGTATTCATCGGAGTTGTTCCTCATAAAGGAATAATAATTTTTTTGTTTCTCACTAAGGGGTTCTACTTTAACAATATCCTCTACGGGGAGATTGTCATATTCCTGAATAAGTTTTCTCAATGAGAGGAAAGTGTCGTTATGGCCGGAATATTCCATATGGGAAATTCTTTCCAGCAGATCCTCTCTGTTTTGAATTCCCCAGTCACGGGACAGGACTGTCTTCCAGACTGCGGTTGAATCATCTGATATTTCCATTACTTCCAGAGTATCGAGATTGGAATTGTTTTTAGACATAATGATTGCCGGCAGAGCGACAAGCCATATCTTCAGGTTTTCATTCAGTTTTGGGTATTCCGTCGTCCCGATCGTTTCTTCGAAGGTGGTTCTCAGGTTCAGGTTTTCTTCATTAAATGTGTTTTTATAGGAACTGCAGCTGCTGATCAGCAGAAAAATTATTAAGAGTTTTATAATCAGTTTTTTCATAATAATAAAATAGCATGGAATCCTTTTGTTTAGAATCAGATAATTTCTCAAATCAATTATACCATGGGAAAAAGTAACACTTTCTCCATTGGGTCTTGTTAAAATATTACAAAACCTAAGGGAGTTTCATATGAAAAAATACTATTTACCCATGATAATTGCTTTACTATTGCTGACAAGCGGGTGCGCAATAGGAGGATTAGTTGAGGCTGATCAATTGGATGGGACATGGGTCAGTGATGATTTTTATACGACAAATTCACAGCCTTATTATGTTTATTACGATTTTAGATCTCTCTCTGTAGATCTAGATGGAGACCAGCGGGGTAGATACAGAATCTGCGCCTATAGAGACACTTTCTGGTGGGATACTAATTATCAGTTACTCGAAGAGGGTGATTACACAACTGATTATTTGAGAGGAATAATCACAATAATTCCCTATTCAGGTGAGAGCCGGATTTTACACTATACTCTGTCGGATAATTTTCTGGTCTTTACTGATACCCACTGGTGGACAGCAAATTACATTTCCTTAAGGAAGTTGTAAATCTAAAGAGATTCCAGCTATAATCGGCTTCTGATTTATTTCAATTACCTGTTGTATTATCTATTTTTCCCGAGTCACGTTTAAAGGTGAAAGTTCCCCATATCATGCCTACGGCCAGTATCACGATCACCGGAACCCACCATTGGAGCAACAGTAAAAACATAGCAATATAAAATAATCCAAATAGCAGCCCGATCAGAGCTGTGTAGACAATCCAGTATAGCCATATTGGTTTGTTTGATAGATATGAAATAATGTTTACCTGGAATCTCTCGATCATTTCTTTAATATTCATGTTATAACCCTTATATTGATAAACTGACATTGAGCCCATGGGGCTTCTGATTATAATGTACTTATTTTTTTGTTAAAAAGCACTGTTTATAAATAAAGAAGTTGTGCGGGACTCATTACCGGTCTCTTTTATTGGTAGAAAATGTAATGATCAGATTCTGTTGGAAAACAATCTCCAAAATACCGATCTTTTGGAATTGTATTATGTGAAACAAAAAAAATACTTATCCGACATTCTGTGAGCAAATATTATTGATCTATAGAAATTGTGAAAACTTTAATATTATGGATTATGATAGAGATATGATATTTCATGGGGAGTATACAATGGCAGTTACTGAAACATTTAAAGCCGAGGATAATGTTGAAATTACAGCAGATGTTTATCAGAAACACAATAAATCAGCACCATTTATAGTGCTTTTTCATCAAGCCGGAACCAGCCGCGGAGAATATAATGAAATAGCGCCCAGATTAAATACGCTTGGATTTAACTGTATGGCCATAGATCAGCGATCGGGGGACACATTTAATGGGAAAAGCAATGCCACGAATTTATCTGCGAAAAAAATGGCTAAAGGCACAGATTATATTGATACAATTGCAGATATGAAAGCAGCTGTAAACTATGCAAAAGCCAAATATTCAGATGATAACATTATTCTCTGGGGAAGTTCTTATTCCGCTGCTCTTGTTATTTTATTAAATGGCCTGAATCAGATTGAAGCAGATGGGATTTTATCGTTCTCTCCCGGGGAATATTTAGGTTCGGAAAATAATGTTGCCTCTTCGTGTCACTCCATAAGTGTTCCGATTTTTATAACTTCTGCCAAAAACGAGAAATCCAACTGGTGGAATATCTATGAGTCTATTTCATCGGAACAAAAGAGATTCTTTCTTCCGGAAACCGGAGATGGAAGACATGGATCCAGTGCATTATTTGCCACAGAAAAGACCAGTGAAGAGTATTGGGAGGCCGTGGAATCTTTTCTTAAGGAATTTTTTCTTAAACCACAGTGAATTCAACCATTGTACCTGCCTTCATAGTGAAAGAACGGGAACCGACTTTAACAATCACACAGGACACATTACATTGTAATTGGTCACTGAGCCTGATTATATATGAAGGGAGAATTATTTAATAGATTTGAGCTCTGATTCGTAATCAGGTTCATATACAATTTGCCGCTTAATATGCCTTTACAACCATTCAACAAGCTTTAATAACCATCTGCCTTATTCGTTTTTGAATACTCCTAATAACAATTTATATTTGGGTTAGAAAAAAATTAAGGAGATCAAAATGAATAAATATTTTACAAAGGCTTTACTCGTTGTAACAGCACTGTTGTTAACAACCACTGTACTTTCTGCTCAGGATAGGGATGTCGATTTCGATGGGGGAAGTATTCAAATTGTTGCGGTTGAAGGAAACAGAACGACCAGGGAAGGTAAAACCTTCAATGGTGATTTTTTCTATGGCGGAAAGGACATAGAGTACTCCGGAAGGGCAGATGATATATATCTTATGTCCCGACGTGTTAACTTCAGCGGGAATTCAACAGGATCTTTATGGGCCTTTGGTAACAAAGTCCAGATAAGCGGCGTTGTTGAGGGAAACCTTCACAGCGCGGGGAATGATTTTAAAATAGCCGGTCATATAAAGGAAACAGCCTTTATCGGAGGAGACAGCATTCTTATTACACCCGAAGCGGTTATCGATGGCACTCTGATTGTCGCCGGCCGGACAATTGAAATAAGCGGTTTATTGAACAATGGGCTTTTAGGAGGTGGAGGAGAAATTATAATTGATGCTCCTGTAACGGGGAATGTCACTGTTAATACAGGAAAACTGATTATTACAGAGAGGGGTTCAATTAGTGGAAATCTCACTTATGATTCAAAAGAAGAAATATCTGATAGAGAAAAAGCAAGAGTAGGCGGTGTGGTAAAATTCGATATTCTTGAAGATTTTGATAAAGGCTTTGATGAGGATTTTGGAAGTTTTTTTGTCTTTATTGCCTGTTCAATTGTCATAGCAACTCTATTGATTGCGGGACTTCTCATTCTTCTTCTTCCCGGTGTGAAAACGCTATTTTCAAAAAGCAGAGATGGTAAAGAAATAGGAAAAACTCTTTTGTGGGGCCTTATTCCTCTCTTTGTCTATCCTCTGGCAGTTATTGTGACTATTCCCTTATTTCCCTTATCAATTGCACTGGGACTGGCCCTCTTTCCACTAGCAGCTCTTGTGACAATCATGGGGCTGGCTCTTTCCGGTAAGTTTCTATTTTCTCTCTTTAAGTGGAAAAATGACAATCTGCTGCTTCAGTATTTGTTGGCAGTTGGTATTTATATTGTTCTGTCCCTTATACCATTTATCGGTTGTCTCATTGGACTGGCAGTCACAGCTTTAGGTTCAGGTTTACTCATAAGCCGTGTATTTAAAGCGGATTTTTCATAAAATAACCTGAAAGAAAAGGGGAGCCCGGCTCCCCTTTTTTTTATTTATGGCATATCTCTTTTCTATGGAGTAATGACAACACACGTAAAATAATCCGGCTTACAGGTAGACAGGACAATGCTGCAGCTGACTGGTCATTTTTATAAAGATGATATGAACCTGAAAATAAATTATATCAGGAAAGATAAAGCTGATATATAAATAGAGTATGAGAGTTGAAACCTTATACTCCTGTCCAACTAGCCGGATAAATATGGGATTTAGTTGAGAGGAATGTGTGAATCTGAAAAATGGCGGGTGTACAAGAGATATTTTTTTTATTAAGATTTTTACTGTTTATATATAAATAATCAGGAGGCTGGTTGAACATGAAAGCACTTTTAATAAAACAGGCGTTAATTCAGATAAAACAGGAAAATGACAAACTCTTCTATGACTCCTATCTTATCATCAGAAGATCAATCGGGATTCTGGGAATCCTCCTGCCGATTCTCCTCATTTTAGGCGGACTGGTATCACCTGACCGGAGCATTGAAACATCCCTGAGTGCCTATTATCACAACAATCTGGGAGATGTTTTTGTCCTGATACTCGGCGCGGCGGCCTTACTGCTCATAGCCTATAGAGGGAATAAGATTGGTGTCAGGATTCTGACGACAGCGGGGGGAATCATGGCAATGCTCGTCATCCTGTTTCCCACAAAGATGGACGGTGTCCCCATCCCCTATGGCGTTTTTCTCATATCGCCCGGTCCCTCGTGGTTTCTGCATAACATTTTTGCACTAAGCTTTTTTATTATATTGTCAGTTATCTCTTTTGTGCATTTTACCAAACACATTGAGGGTACTCCCGATTCAAGAATAAAGAAAAACAAGTGGTACAAGCTTTTTGGAATAATCATATTTATCAGCGCCATACTCTATGGTGTTTTTATACTTCTGTTCCCCGGATATCCAGTGCTCATAGCAGAAACCGTAGGGCTGGAAGCCATTGGTGCAACCTGGCTCATAAAAGGTTGGAAAAAACAGGAATGAGCCGCAAAAAAACCAATATTTGCCACAGCTTATTTCGGCGAAAAGGCTTTGGGTGATTTCTGGCATTTATTAGCACTGTCCCTATACAATCTGTCTGGTTCACTTATTTGTTAAGCCATCATTAATAGTGTTATAAGAAAAAGCGGCACATAGAGAATAGTCGCTACAATATTCCCAATCCAGGCATACAATATTTTTTTAGGCTCAAATCTGATAATGAGAAAGTGAATTATGACAGTGGCGATTATTCCTATGGAAAACGTGAGATAGTGACCGATTAATAGTCCCCCGTATTTCGATGTATTAATACCCGGTTCGTTAACAGTTCTCCAGTATAACATTCTCAAGCTGATTGAACTCAATAGGGAAAACCAGAAGAGGGGAGAGAGTATAATAAGTGGTTTTATCTTTTTTCCCATTATGTAAATTGTATTATTAATATTATTTCTATGACAGATAAAAAAGCAGAAATACAGTGTCTCTGCTTTTTTATCTGTTGAGCAGAGTCTGATCAAAAAGCCAGTTTAAAACTTTGGGATCCTTAAATACGGGGCTGGAGCTATGGCCCATACCGTCGTAAGTGCTTATTTTGAATATTTCGACACCGTCAATTCGGGTCAGAGTTCTGGTTTCCCGAAAATAGGTGTATTCTTCATTGTCCCAGCCGGTGTAGGACACAAAGTCATTCACAACTGTCTCTGAGGCAGATGAATTGTATTTTTTAGCGGCAGTATAATCACTTTCCTGAGAGTAGTCTCCCTCTAATCCGTAATTCGTCCACATAGCTGTATTATTCAACACTTCCGGTGATCTCATGTATTCGTAAACACCACCACCTACAGGAACAATTCCCGCCGTCAGATAAGCGTAATCACTATATAAATCCTGTGCCATATACGTCGCACCATGAGCACCCATTGAAAACCCGATGATATAGATCCGATTGGTATCGATGCGGTATTCCCTGTCCTCGATAATTCTATGAATAAGCTTTCTGATCCATTGGGCATTTTCACCGAATCCCTTATCGGAATTATTCGGTGCCACATACACACAGGGGTACTCATTTCTCTGCTGTTCATCGTTGACAATACAGGGTTGAAAATAGTGATCTGTGAGAGATGTTCGCCCATGAAGAGCTATGACAAGAGGATATGTAATGCTCCGCTCGAGATTCTCTTCAAAATCAGGAGGCAGCCACAGTTTATATGTTTCACCAGCGTATGCCAGCAATCCCGAGTAGGGCCTGGGAGGACCTTTATACATTTCACAGGAGAGGAACAGGAGAGAACTCATAATGATTATTAATAGAGATTTACTGAATAGCATTTAAAATATGATACTCCAGATTCCGGAAGATGCCAATAATCCCCTATAAGTACAACTACTACCTCT
>JAEINM010000046.1 GCA_016342385.1 Spirochaetaceae bacterium
ATAAAAGACCCTATAAGTTGTTACTGAGGAAAAAATAATTTTTATAGGATTAGTTTGATAGGTGCAGAATTAGGGTGGAATCTGGGAATTCATCGGGTAAAATTTATTTTTTTTCTAAAAATTTCAAAAAATACTTTTAATATACTATGATTGAAATAAATCTCAATTAAAGTTTTATAAAGGCCGATTTATGGAAAAGAATCTAGTTCATGTTATTGAAGTGAATGAGGACAATTGTGTCAATTGTCATATGTGTATTTCCGCCTGTCCTGTCAAGTATTCCATCGACGGGAGCGGGGAGGTTGTCAAAATCAATCACAATTTGTGCATAGGTTGCGGAAACTGTATTGCCGCCTGTACCCATGACGCGAGAATGTGGAAAGATGATTTTGATGATTTTATAAGAGATCTGGATATGGGGAAAAAAATGGTTTTTATTGTGGCTCCCGCCATAGCCGCCAATTTTCCCGATAATTACAGTTCTGTTATGGGCTATCTGAAATCCAGAGGTATAGAGGCTTTTTTTGATGTCAGCTTCGGTGCGGAACTGACCGTTAAGTCCTATCTGGAACATGCTGTGACCGACTCTCCTCAAATGATAATTTCCCAGCCATGTCCCGCCATTGTCACATATTGTGAAATCTACCAGCCCGAACTGCTCCCCCATCTGGCCCCTGTGGACAGTCCCATGTTGCACACTATTAAGATGATCAGAGAATATTATCCTGACTTTAAAAATCATAAAATAGCTGTTTTATCTCCCTGTCTGGCCAAAAAAAGAGAGTTTATTGAAACCGGATATGGCGATTACAATGTCACATATAAAGCAATAGACAAGTATTTAAAAGAAAATAATATTAATCCCGATTCCTTTCCTCCCGCCGAATTCCTCAATCCCCAGGCGGAAAGAGCTGTTCTTTTTTCCTCTCCCGGTGGTCTGCTTCAGACTGTTGCCAGAGAAAATGAAGCTGTTGTCAATAAATCCAGAAAAGTGGAAGGCGTCGATATTATCTATCATTATCTGCAGCATCTTCCCGAGGTGATATCCAAAGGGATGAATCCCCTTCTTCTCGACTGTCTCAACTGCGAGAAAGGGTGCAATGGCGGACCGGGCACTCTGAATCAGAATAATTCTATCGATGAAATAGAATACTTTATTGAGAATAGAAAAGAGACTCATCTGAAAAAATATTCCAGCCGCAACCCCAAAAAAGTGCAGCAAAATGTCGGTAAAGTCCTGAGTGATTACTGGAAGCCGGGTTTGTACAGCAGAAAATATGAAAATCTTTCGGGCAATTACAAACTGAAAACCCCCACCGAAGCGGATATTCAGAATATTTATGTATCAATGCATAAAGAATCAAAAGAAGATATCCTCAATTGTGCTTCCTGCGGATACAACAGTTGTGAACATATGGCCTTAGCCATCTTCAATGACCTGAACAAGCCGGAAAACTGTCATCACTATATGAATACCTGCATTCTCAAAGAGAAAGAGCTTATCCTGCAGATGAATCAGGTGGTCAATGAGAAAATCAATATCGTCGAAAGCCAGATTGTCCATATAAATGAATCGGTTGCTAATGTGGATTCCAGTGTAAAGAGTCAGACGGGATTCCTGGAAATTTCCATAAACTCTATTGAAACGATGGTTCAAAAACTTCAGGTCATAGCCGGAATGTCCAGAGAAAAACAGGGTACTGTAACATCCCTTGTGGACATAGCTAAAACCGGCAGAAGTAATATGAAGGATACAGAAAAGTCCATTGAACAGATCTCTAAAGCGGTCATTGATATAAATGTCATGATGGCCCTTATTGATGATGTTGCCGCTCAGACAAATCTGCTTTCAATGAATGCCTCTATAGAAGCGGCTCATGCGGGAGATTCGGGACGAGGTTTTTCCGTGGTAGCTAATGAGATAAAAAAACTGGCCGAGCACTCTGCGGTCAATGCAAAGAATGCAGCCCAAACTCTGGATAATATTACGGCCATATCGGATAAAACCGGTGCTCAATCCGCTAAAACAGGAAATACCATCGGATTGATGGTCGATGATATCAACAGTATCTCAGAAGTCATGACGAGTCTTATACAACAGATTGATGAAATGTCCAATGAAAGCACAGAGATTATTGAAATGATCCATCATCTCAAAGAGCAGAATAATTCCGTATTGAATTCATCCAAAGACATAAACATGACAGCGGCAAAACTTACTGAAGAGATGAGTGCCCTTTTTGCTGTTTCGGAGCAGAACAGAAAGGAATTTGAATCACTTACCTGATTTAATTTTGTTTTCATCATCGAGGAGAATTACATTGGGTCTATGGTTTTGTGCCTCTTCCATTTCCAGGCTGCAGTAAGAGCAGATGATCACCTTGTCTCCTTTGTGAGCCAGTCTGGCGGCGGCTCCGTTGAGGCACACTTCTCTCTCTTTTCCATTGATGATGTAGGTTGTCAATCTGGCTCCGTTCGTTATATTCAGAACATCCACTTTTTCGTATTCCACCATTCCCGCCGCTCTATATAATTCAGGATCGATGGAAATGGATCCCTCGTAATTGAGGTCTGCATCTGTCACTGTGGCTCTATGTAGTTTTGCTCTCAGCATCTCTATTTTCATTTGTTTAACTCCTGTGCTTTGTATATACCATCGAGAACTAGATCCGGTAATATTTCATCGAATACTCCCGAATCCCGGAAGAGAGTAGAAAACCCCCCGGTTCCGATGATGAGTGGTTTTTCCCCTTTGAAATTTTCCTTTGTAATGGATTTGGTAATCTCTTTAATAATTCCCAGGTTCCCGTAATAGAGACCCGACTGGATACTTTCAATCGTGGTTCTCCCGCATGTTCTGGAAGGCTTGATGATTTCCACTTTGGGAAGTTTGGCTGTTTTCTCTTCAAGGGCCTGCATGGCAATTTTCATACCTGGTACAATGGCTCCACCCAGATATTCCCGGTCTTTTGTCAGTACTTCGATGGTTGTGGCCGTACCGAAATCGACAATAATAATATTTTCCCCGGGAAATCTGGTATAGGCTCCGATGGCGTCGGCTATACGGTCGGCTCCCACTTCTCCAGGATTTGTGTACTTTATTTTCAATCCGGTTTTTGCTCCCGGTTTAAGCGAGAAGGGTTCGATTTTAAAATAGTGACGGCAGCTGTTTGTTACAGAGTGATTCAGGTCGGGAACAACACTGCAGTAGGCTATACGCCGAATCTCCGAAGGATCGAAACCATTTTCTTTTATGGCAGAACGGAGGAATATTCCGATTTCGTCGGAAGATATACCCTTATTCATCACTTTTCTAAAGCGGAAGACCACTTTCTCTTCCTTATATAACCCACCATATAACTGGGTGTTTCCAATATCTAGACATAGTACCATATTATTCCAGTTCTCCCTGTATGAGGCTAAATAGTTTTTCAGCCATTTCTCTTTTTGTTTCTGTTCGAAAGAGAAGATTCCCATGGGCTGAATAAATTTTTGCCTCATGTTTCTCTTTTGTAATATCTCTTAAATTATTCTGAACGACATAATCCACTTTTCCCGATTTGAGCAATTTTTGTACGGCTTCTTTCATCTCTTCTTCAGAATCTGTATCGGTTAATTTAAATCCTGTTACAATAAGTCCTTTTCCAGATTTCTGGTAGGTTTTCAATCTGTCCAGAATCTTATAATTTCTCTTTAGATGGAGATTTAATCTGTTATGGGAACTCAATTTCCCCCTCTTTTCAGGAGTCAATTTCCCCCCATTTTCTGTTTCTATATATTCCACAGAAAAATCGCTCACAGCGGCCAGATGAATAATGGCATCGTATTTTCCTGAACTCAGATGAAACTGTAATCTTTCATCAAGGTCACTGAAAGTGATAAAGCTGTCCAGGGCTATTTCTCTTGAAGGAACCATAGCTCTATGACCGTGAAGCAGGGTGATATCAGCTCCTTTCTCTTCTAATTCCTCTGCCAGAAAAGCACCTGTTCTCCCGGTGGAAAAATTGGTAATATAGCGCACACCGTCAATCGGTTCTTCTGTTCCACCCGATGTAATCAGTATTTTCACAGAACTTCCTCAATCATCCGGGCCATTTTATCCGGTTCCGGGGCTCTCCCCTTACCGACAGTGCCGCAGGCCAGAACACCCTCTTCGGGTTCAATGATTCTGGCTCCCCATTTTTTCAGGATTTCCAGGTTTTCCACTACTGCCGGGTGGCTAAGCATATTAATGTTCATAGCTGGTGAGATCCAGTAGGGTTTTCGGAAATTATTAGACAGAAAAACTGCTGAAAGGAGGTCTTCTGCCAATCCCATTCTCAGCCGCGCAATAGTTGCTGCCGAAGCGGGGTAGAGGACTATAAGATCTGCCCATTCAGATAAATTGATATGGGGTATTTCATGACCGGGATTAAACATATCTGTCAGGACTGGTTCGCCTGTAATTCCCTCCAGAGCGGCAGGGCCAATAAATTTTAAGGCACTTTCAGTTGTCACAGTTTTTACATTATGTCCATTTTTTTTCAAAGCCGAGGCAAGAGTGGCCGCCTTGTATGCTGAAATGGAACCGCTGATACATATTAAAATATTAGATGCTGACATTATCAATTAACCTCACTTCTCCCAGGAATACAGCACCGAAGATCCTGCTGTCCTTTATTTTCAAATAGTCTATAACAAAACCGCATTCGGTCAGTTCTTTTTTCATCTGTTCTATATTCGATCCCGAAGAAATTGTTTTATAGAACAGGGGAGCAATCATTTTATGTTCTTCTGTTAGCCTTTTGTTCCGGGAACTCAAGGCCAGACCGCTTTCTTCTCTTATAAGAGGGCAGGAAATAATTTCCGTATCGATAAAAAATGCTTCCGTCATCCCTTTTATCAGCTGATACTGCTGCCAGTCTTTTTCACCAAAATAGGCTTTTGTCGCTCTGGTTATATTGAGCAGTTTCATAACGACAGTTAATACGCCATCGAAATGTCCCGGTCTTGCGGATCCGCACAAATCGTTGGAATATTCAGTTTCCACAACCTTATACCGGTAATTATCCCGATAGACATCCTTATAGGAGGGATAGAGCAGATAATCCACACCGGCATTTTCCAGCAGTACCACATCTTCATCCCATGTGACAGGGTAGCTGGTCAGATCATCGGGATTGTTAAATTGTGTGGGATTGACAAAAATGGTGGCAGCTGTAATCTCATTCTCTTTTACCGATCGTTCAATCAGACTCATGTGACCTCTATGGAGGGCTCCCATTGTGGGGACAAGTCCCACTGACTGTTCATTTTTTTGATAGTCTTTAAAAATACCGATCCACTGATCGATGGATTTTACGATAATCATCAGCTGTAGCTCTCCTTTTCGTCGGGGAATGATCTGTCTTTGACTACACAGTCGTATTCATTGAGAGCATTTTTTATAGTGTTGAATCCGTCCATAAAGGTCCGGACAAACTTCGGCTGGAATTTACTGTTCAGACCCAGCATATCCTGGAGTACCAGGACCTGACCGTCACAACTATTACCCGCGCCGATACCGATGGTGGGGATGCTCAGTTTCCCGGAAATAATTTTACCGATAGAGGCGGGAACACATTCAAGAACAATGGAAAAACAGCCGGCGTCTTCAAGAGCCAGGGCATCTTCAATGAGCTGCCGGGCTTTTTCATCAGTTTTTCCCTGAACCCTGTATCCCCCTAGCTGATTAACAGACTGGGGGGTCAGTCCTATATGGCCCATAACCGGGACTCCTGATTCCACAATATGGCTTATTATATCTTTATGCCCGTCAACTCCTTCGAGTTTGACCGCATTAGCCCCGGCCCTCATCAGCTTTTCCACCGTCTCTATGGCGGGAACAAGTCCCTTGCGGAAACTCAGAAAGGGCATATCTCCAATAATAAATGAAGTCGGTGCTCCTTTTCGGACAGCAGCGGTATGGAGGGCCATCAGATCTGACGAAGCGGGAATTGTACTGTCATAACCATGCATAGTCATGGCCAGGCTGTCCCCGACGAGTATGCAGTCTATAGAGGATTCTTCAATTATGGCGGCGCTCCAGCTGTCATAGCAGGTGATCACGGAAATGGGTTTATTTTCATCTTTGTATTTTTTAAAATCGAGAATAGTCATAATGTCTCCCTTTTTAAGACGGTATCGGCAAAGGAGCGATAGACTTCTCTGTAGAGATCACCCTCCAGAGCCTGAAGATTCCTCTTTATTGTCGCTTCATCTCCCCTGGCCAGAGGTCCTGTCAGAGCGCTGGTCCAGTTGCTTTTCAGGTTCTCAAAAGTCTGCTCCATATAGGGGATAAGCAACTGTGAATCGAGTTCCAGTTTTTCTTCGAAGTCACGGAACGCTTTCTGCCAGAGCATAGTTGAAAAGTTTCCACTCAAGACACAGAGACTGTGGTACAATGACTTTTTCCTGAAATCCATAGCCCGGGAAGTATTGGGTAGTTCCGGAAGTACATCGTGGAGAGAGACTTTTCCCTCCTCGTGAATAAAGGGTATAGACCTGTATTTTTCCAGAGAATAGAGTTCTTGTGAGAATGTCATTAAGGGATGAATGGAAGGAATATCCTCTACATAGAGGCTGCCTGAAAAATGGATGAGACTCATCTTTTTCAGACCGGGATGATCTTTGACAAAACCGGATATGGCATCGTCACTAATTAATAAAAAAACAGCCCGCGATCCTTTTAAATATTCAGCAGGATCTTCCTGGTTGTTTCTGTTGCGGGACCATTGTATGAAGGGAATTCCGCTCAGTTCCAAATACCTGGCAAAATGTCGGGCCATACGACCGTCGCCCACAATAGCGCAGGGAGTTGTATTATTCACTGGTACCTGTCCTTTTTTAGAATCAAGTCCTATTTTTATTTAGAACAGTAATGTCAATGCAATCACCTGCCCCTGAGCTAAGTGCCGCCATTAATGTTCTATACTCTTTATATACCTATTGTACTGGAGAAAGTCAAGTAATTAACCAATTGCTTCCGATTTCTCATTCCTTTTTACATTTCCTTTCCCCTTAGGCTATATTATAATTGGACTAGAGATCCTGGAGGGTATTCTGTATTGTTTAAACACTGGACCAGGAAAACTGGAATCGGCATATGGTATCTATTCCTTCAACTGGCTATAATCTTTATTAATTATATCCAACATTTACGTAAAATCAAAATAGTAAGATGTTTGTAGAATCTGTCTTAAATAAAGAGGAGAAGTTTATTCTTCAATAGCCTGTCCTCTACTAGGTAAAAATGGATTTTATTGAATTTTGTCATTGTTATCCATGGGAAATAACTGGAAGTCTATAGGAAAATTTCCTATTGCGTTACTCTTTTTCATAAATATAATTAATCAAATGCGACTGCACCCAGAGTAAGTTTTTCAGCAACTATACAATCTGGAGTTATCAGATGAAAAATGGAAATTGGAAAATTACATTAAAAAGCAAGATCCTTCTTATCACGATCCCCTTATTAGTTCTTTCGGTTGTGTTTTTATCGTCCATGTCTATTCGGTCTCTTAAAGTAAACAGCGAGAAAGAGATTGCCGAGTTTGAACAGAATGAGATTGAAAGAGTTGAAAAAACTCTTAAAAACTATGTTGATGTCGCCTATAAGAGCATAGAATCAATCTATTCTGATACGGAGGACAAAACATATCTCCAGAATATCTATGGCTCGAGACTGAAGGATATTATTGATGTTGTTTCCGGTTATATTGATGGTCAGATGCTTGAAGTGGACAGAGGTCTTTTACGGGAAAGTGAGGCGCAGAATAATGTGAAAAATTTTATTAACCGGTTGAAATATGATGGTGGTACAGGTTATGTCTGGATTAATAACACGACTCTGCCTTATCCCCGGATGATCTTTCATCCCACTGTACCGGAATTAAACGGGCAGGTTCTCGATAATCCCTCATACGACTGTGCTTTAGGAAAAAAACAGAACCTTTTTCAGGCCTTTGTTGAAGTGACAAATGCCTCTCCTGCAAAAGAGGGATTTGTTGATTACCTATGGCCTAAACCGACTGCAGATGGTTTAACCGAGGAGAAACCAAAACTCTCCTATGTCAGGCAGATTCCCGGGTGGGACTGGATTATCGGTACGGGAGTCTATGTTGATGATGCCATAGTAGATGGAATGATCAAAGCAAAAGAGACCATTTCCAGGATGCGCTACAGCGAGGGATCCGGGTATTTCTGGATTAATGATACAGCTTCTCCCTATCCCAAGATGGTTATGCATCCCATCATTCCCGATCTCGATGGGACTGTTCTCGATGACCCCAAATATGATTGTGCTTTCGGAAAAGATCAGAATCTGTTTCAGGCTTTTGTCGAGGTCACCGGGACTTCTGCCGATTCTGGCGGATTTGTCGATTATTACTGGCCTAAGCCCGGTGAAGACGGATTGAGTCAGGATCAGCCGAAACTCTCTTATGTGCGACTCTTTGAACCATGGCAGTGGATTATTGGAACAGGAGTCTATATTGATGATATTGATCTGATTATTCAGGCAAAAAAGGAAAAAATTAATGAGCAGATTACAAATACCATTGTGCGAAGCATATTAATCACTCTACTGGTTTCTGCTGTCGCCACAATTATTATCACATTTTTTATCTCTCATTCCATGAAGCCTCTGGGAAGTATGAAGAATGTCGTTGCCGATCTTAAAAAAGGAGATCTGACAAGAAGAATTGATAAGAGTTCTTCAGATGATATAGGCGATGTTGTCAGAACTTTCGGAGATTTCCAGGACCACCTGAGTAATACAATTACAGATATAAAAAATTTGACAGGAGAGAATAATTCCATGGGCTCCGATCTTGCTTCGAGTATTGAGGAAACATCGGCGGCCCTGACTCAGATCTCTCAGAATATTATTTCTTTCGGACAACTGATAGAAAAAATGGACCAGTCTGTTCAGTCCACGATTAATGCTGTCGATGAAATAGTCCATAATAACGATGACCTTGATAATGAAATCAATTCTGAAAATGAAGTCCTGTCAGAATCGTCTCTGGACATTGAGCAAATGGAAACCAATATACAGAATATTGTACAGATATCGAGAGAAAAAAGTGAATCTGTCAAAATTATAGATGAAAAATCAATAAAGGGAAAAGGGCAGATCAATCAGGCCATTAGTGCCATGGAGGAGGTCGCTACCATTACCGACAGGATTAAAGGTATTATTGCCATGATCCAGAGTATTTCTCAGCAGACAAACCTTTTGGCTATGAATGCCTCTATCGAAGCGGCTCATGCCGGGGATTCGGGCCGGGGATTCAGCGTCGTGGCGGATGAAATTAGAAAATTGGCAGAATCTACGGCAAAAAATGCCCAGTCTATCTCCGATGACATCAATATGACAATCAGTACAGTGGCCAGTGCTCAGGAACTCACCATAAAAGGGGGAAATGCCTTTATCGATCTCGCAGATGAAATTGATCAGTTTACCACAGCTTTTTCTCTTATTTCCGGGGCCATTACAGAAATATCAGATAATTGCTCTCATGTCATTGAAGGAGTTCATCAGATTCAGGATACCAGTGTTCATGTCAAAGATGATTCCACCCTCGTTCAGACACATAGTCACCTGATTCAGAATCAGATGAAAGAACTCCAGAATATCTCGCAGGTTACTAAGAATGGTATTACTGAGATCCAGATAGGAATCCGTGAGATTGACTCTGCTGTAAAAGATATTGCCGATCTGAGTCAGAGTTCTACAAGCAATCTTCAGACTCTGCAGGAGCGGGTTGATTTCTTCAAAATAGGACAGCTATGATATAATTTTTACAGTTATAGGGCTTCTCAATGAATATATATTAATATCCTTAATAAAATATATTCAGAATTACCATAAATGTTTTATCATATTACATTATGAGTCTTAATCTATTTCATCCGCTGGTTCAGCAATGGTTTTCACAAAAATATAAAACTCCCACAGATATTCAGTCTAGGGGGTGGAAAGAGATTTCCCAGGGATCGCATACCCTGATGACAGCCCCCACGGGTAGCGGGAAAACTCTGGCCTCCTTTTTATGGTCCATCAATCAGCTGATTACGGGAGATTGGCCCGGTGGATCTGTCAGAATCCTCTATATTTCTCCGCTGAAAGCCCTGAACAATGATGTACGGCGCAACCTGATTGAACCTCTGGAAGAACTGAAGACATTTTTTCAAGAGAGGGACGTCTTTTTCCCGGAAATTAATGTTCAGACCAGAAGCGGTGATACCAGTGGAAGCGATCGCCAGAAAATGATGAGGCGGCCGCCGGAAATTCTCATAACCACTCCTGAAAGCCTGAACCTGTTACTCACTTCAGGCGCCGCTCAGAAGATCCTTTCAGGCCTTTCTGTTGTCATACTGGATGAAATCCACGCCGTTGCGGCCAATAAAAGGGGAGTGCATCTTATATCCGCCATAGAGAGGTTGACCCTTATCAATGGAGAGTTTCAGCGGATAGGACTGTCGGCTACAGTTCATCCCATGTCCCTGGTGGCATCTCTTCTGGGGGGATATTATGTAAGGTCACATGCTGAGGAAGCTGCCAGAGCCAGGAATGTCAGACTCATTCAGTCAGATATAAAAAAACAGTATGAAATATCCGTCACCTATCCTGAAAATCCCGAAGGAGAGAGTTCCCACTGGCCCTCTGTCATCGAAAAATTTGTCGAGAGAATTCAGGTCAACAGGTCTACTCTGATTTTCAGTAACAGCAGAAGAGAAACGGAGAAGGTGACCCGCATGATAAACGAACATGTCGGGGAGACTATAGCCTTTGCCCATCATGGTTCTCTGTCCAGAGAGATCCGTTATTTTGTAGAACAGAAAATGAAAAAGGGAGAATTAAAAGCCATTGTGGCAACCAGTTCTCTGGAAATGGGAATTGATATAGGAAATATCGATGAGGTGCTGCTCATACAGGCCCCATTTTCCATCTCTTCGGCCATACAGAGAATCGGTCGGGGAGGACACAATGTTGGAGATATCAGCCGGACAAGGGTGTTTCCCATGTTCGGTATCGACCTGCTTCGCTGTGCCGTGACGGCAAAAGCTGTTCTAGACGGTGACATTGAAGAACTGAATGTTCCGGTCAATCCTCTTGATGTGCTGGCACAGGTGCTTCTTTCCATGTGCTGTACGAAAGAGTGGGATCTTGATGAACTGTTCCTGTTTATTACATCGGTCTATCACTGGAGGACTCTGCCCAGGAAGCATTTTGATCTTGTCATGGAGATGCTGAACGGTCGATACAGCGATACGAGAATAGGAGAATTGAAACCAAGGCTGAATATAGACAAAGTGGAAAACAGGGCCAAAGCAAGAGAGGGGGCGCAGCGGGTTATATACATGTCGGGCGGTACTATCCCCGACAGAGGATATTATGAACTGAGGATCCATGGAGATGGTGCTAAAATCGGTGAACTGGACGAGGAGTTTGTCTGGGAGAGATCTCATGGAGACTTCTTTACTCTGGGTACTCAGACCTGGCGTATTGACAATATCAATGATCGATCTGTAGAGGTTTCTCCCGCCGACACAGGTGGAGCCATGAGTCCTTTCTGGAAAGCCGATCCCAATGGCCGGGATTTTTTTTACTCCTCAAAAATTCTTACACTCCTGGAATTTATTGATAATGAATTGGATAAACCCGGACATTCCGGTGAAAAAGGTATTTTTTCGCGGCTGGAATCGGATTTTCACATGGAAAGTGAAGCCTCAGAAGCTCTTCTCTCCTTTTTAATCCGTCAGAGAGACCATGTTGACGGGGCGCTGCCCCATAGGAGACATCTACTGATCGAGCACTTTAATGATCCACTGAACCGGACGGACTGCCATCAGATAATCCTTCACACTCTTTGGGGTGGAAAAATGAATTTCCCCTATAGCGAGGCTCTTTCCCAGGCCTGGGAAAATAAACAGGGTTATCCCCTCCAGGTTTTCTGTGATGACGATGCTATCATTCTCGATCTGCCTCATCAGTTCACCTCAGAAGATGTGCTCTCTCTGGTCAATGGCGATAATCTTGAAAAACTGCTCCGCCAGAGGCTTGAATCAACTATGTTTTTTGGTGGTCGGTTCCGTCACAACAGTTCAAGGGCTCTGCTGTTACCGAGAAAATCCTTTAAGCAGAGAACTCCCCTCTGGCTGACTCGTCTGCGCTCTAAAAAACTTCTACAGGCTGTCAGCCGCTATGAGGATTTTCCCATATTGACCGAAACCTGGCGTTCCTGCCTACGGGATGACTTCGATCTGAAATCTCTGACTCTTGTGCTCGATGAGATCAGGGAGGGAAAAATTAAAGTCACAGAAGCGGTAACCAGAACGGCGTCGCCTTTTTCCGCGGGGATTATTTATGATCACACCAATCAGAGAATGTATGAAGATGACACTCCCATAGGAGGTCAATCCAATCTGAGGGAAGACATTATAAAGGGAATTGTCCATGAATCGGGACTAAGGCCCATGCTGCCCGAGAACCTGGTGGAAGAGTTCGCCGCGAAACTGCAGAGAACATATCCCGATTACTGTCCCCGCACAGTGGATGACATATATGACTGGGTGGAAGAGAGAATATTTATACCCATGAGTCAATGGGAGCAGATGAAAACCGCCTTAGCACGGGATCTCGAAGAAGATCCCCATACTATAATTACGGCAGTAGAAAAGAAACTGGTCTTTTGGGAGGTTCAGGAGAGCAATGAAATCCTGGTTCTCTCGGAAACTTATTATAAAAAATATGGAAGCAGAGGATTCTCAGAAGAGATCGATTTTCTCCTGCCTCAATGGATCTCTTTTTTCGGGCCGGAAGCAGTAGATTATCTGGTCAAAGTCTATCCCGCAACGGAAAAAGAGATTTTCGATTGCCTTGAAACTATGAGGGAATCGGGAGAGCTGGTCATTGATATTCTGACCGAAAAGGCAGCAGGAGATCAGTTCTGTACAGCTGAAAATCTGGAGATTCTTTTCCGTCTTAAGAGACGAAAAGGACGAAGTGATTTCAAGGCCCTCCCCATAGAGAAAATGCAGCTTTTTCTGGCTCAACATCAGCTGTTAACCCGGTCCGGCTCGGGAAAAGAGGATCTTCAGACTGTTTTTGAACAGATGATTGCCTACGGGGCAAAGGCATCCCTGTGGGAAACAGAGTATTTCCCCGCCAGATTACAGCCCTATTACAAATCGTGGCTCGATACGCTTTTTCAGGAAGGACCTATTCTCTGGTATGGATGCGGGAAAGAAAAGATTGCTTTCTGTTTTGATGAGGAGCAGTCTCTTTTTATCAGAAAGGGAAAAGCTGATGGTGACTTAGACCTCCTCCTACCCGACAAGAGGGGGAGTTTCACTTTCTGGGATATTAAAGAACACAGTGGAAAGA
This sequence comes from Spirochaetaceae bacterium, assembly GCA_016342385.1. Classification (GTDB taxonomy): domain Bacteria; phylum Spirochaetota; class Spirochaetia; order DSM-2461; family DSM-2461; genus Spirochaeta_F. Next base: position 13,412 of record JAEINM010000046.1, read on the forward strand.
GCAGCAGTGAACTGGTAAAAATCCTCTGGAAACAGTGCTGGTCCGGCCAGGTGAGCAATGATCATTTTTCCACAGTCAGGACAGGGATCCTCAACAAATACAGTGCTGAATCATTCAAGGATATGGAGAGAAAAACCGGTGGCCGGAAAATCCGCCGGGGTGGATACAATCGATGGATGCACTCCCGTCCCGTAGAAGGGCGTTGGTTTATCACCGGGACCATTCGGGACGATGAGGACCTATTGGAAAAAGATGAGAGGCTTCGGGATGTCATCAGGCAACTTTTTCTCCGTTATGGAGTGGTGTTCAGGCAGTTGCTGGAGAGGGAAACAGATTCGCTGAACTGGAATGCTGTTTTCAGGACTCTCAGACTGATGGAATTATCGGGGGAATGTGTTTCCGGATACTTCTTTGAGAATATAAGGGGAATTCAGTTCGCCAGTTGGGAAGCTCTGAGAGAATTATCCGAACCTCTTGATGATGAACGTTTATATTGGATGAACTGCACCGATCCCGCTTCCCTGTCGGGAATTAAAATAGAGGCCCTGAAGGGAAAGTTCCCCAGTAGACTGGCTACCAACCATATGGTATTCCGGGGAGAGGTCCCTCTTCTCTATTCAAAACGGAATGGAAAGGATCTGGAATTCTTTGTTAATGAAGATGATCCCGACGCGCTGAAATCCTTAGATTTTTTTAAAACTCTCCTCAGTCGTGAGTTTAAACCACTAAAATCGGTAAAAGTTGAATCAGTCAATGGAATTCCAGTTTCAGAAAGCCCCTATAGGAAGGTGCTGAAAGGTGCCGGATTTCGGGATAATTTCAATGTATTTGTATTGAACGGGATAAAGATCTGATTATTAGAAAGACAACGTCACCGAGATCGGGTCTGCCGTAAAGACAAGGCATGCTTTGTCTTTACGCAACCTCTAAAATCGGAATCCCTTTAAGGCCTTGATCATTTCCGGATCGGAGTGTGTCAGCCCTGTTGAAACAGCACCATTATCCACCAGCTCGGATACAATCTGATAGTAATCCTCATCGGTCTCTTTCATACCCAGCAGGCAATACTCAAGGGGCGATAGACTATTGTCATCACTCAGGTTTATTCGTCCATTGTTTTCAATAATTTTTCTAACCGCATAATAATCACCAAGGTATGCCGCATACATGAGAAGACTTCTTCCTGATTGATCAAAAACATCCGGTGTTTCCGAGAGTTCCAGAAGACGGGACAGGTACTCTTTTTTCCCTTCGAAAAGAGAATAGAAAAGGGCATTGGGATCTATTGAGTCGGTTTTTTCAAGTAGTTCATCGACTATCAGGGTATTATCTCTTAACATGGCATAAGAGAGAGCTGTCAAACCATCGGTATCAGAGAGTTCGCTATTGGCTCCTCTTTTTAGCAGTAATCGTGTTATATAGATATTTCCCAGACCGGAGGCCATTATCAGAGCAGTCAGTCCCATTTCATTCTGTTCGTTAATATCAGCACCATTATATAAGAGCAGTTCGGCCTGCCTGTAGTCTCCGGCAAATACAGCTTCCATCAGTTCTGTTCTGTGGAGAAAATCCAGACCGTAGAGTTTATTTCGTATGGAAACCCGCTTATTCAGATAATCTCTCATTATGGGATCTATCTCCGGGATAAAGTCCAGTTCCCCGCCATTTTGAATGAGAAGTTCTGTTATTTTTATGTCATTATTGCGAAGGGTCAGGTAGACTGGGGTTTCATCATTGTTATTTATGGAATTTGTCTCGGCACCAGCTAGTATCAGCATTTCCGCAATGTTCTGGTAGCCCAGTTCTACGGCGTAATGAAGGGCTGTATAGCCCTTGTTATCAATTGAGTTGATGTTGGCACCGTACTGAAGCAAAAGCTGTAC
>JAEINM010000047.1 GCA_016342385.1 Spirochaetaceae bacterium
AATCCCAAATGTATTATTTTTAGAGGGATTGCTATTGTGGATAATGAGATTTCGTTCTCAGCAGACAAACCGAACTCTGGGGTGGAATATTGGTGTTCAGGATTGGTATGGTGGTCAGGTAGAACAGAATCTCATTATCCACAATAGCAATCCCTCTGTAAATAATACATTTGGGATTAGCCTGAATGGTGGATCTCGCCAGGTTACCATTGCCAACAATTATATATATGGTCTTAAAGGGTCCGGTATTATAGTCGGATCCAGAGATCCGCAAGATAGGGAAGGAAATATCATCACCAATAATATTCTTCAGGATCCCGATTCCAACTCCCGTATTTTACAAGTTGAATCTTTGGAAGGTCTATCCATAGGGGATAATACATATTTCAACGAGGCTCCTTCACGCTTTAGTTTATTCTCTGCAACCTGCACTTTTGAGGAATGGGTAGAGCTCACTGATGACAACTCAGCATATGCAGAGCATTCTTTTCCCGATCCAACAAGAAGCATAGAGACCTATCAGGAGTATATTGGAGAAGATGGAACAATCGATTCCTTTATCTCAGCCTGTCGAGAACAGAATCGTTTTAATCGGGATCAGAGATACGCGGCGGAAGAAGTCAACCAATGGATCCGGGCGGGGTTCTCAGATTCCTTATCCAACTGATTTCCCGACTTACTCTACAGAATAAAACCCTAGTCGAGATTATTGAAGCCGGGAATCTCACATAATGACCAGAGCCTCTCTCATTCAATAACCGATGACTTGACAAAATATCTATCTTATATTATTAATATGTATATGCAATACATGTATATACATGTAAAAACATCTGGAGGTTTTATATGAATATTATTCGAATTATTGCCGTTATTTTGACACTTGGTTGTTCACTGCTCTTTATTACCAGTATTTTTTCCTATGGAGACAGGGAGAAGGGTTTGAGGATACACAAGGAGATGCCCGGTTCTGCGGATTTGAAAATAATCAATATCAAGAACATTGTCACATTTCTCACAGGATTGCTCTTTCTCTGTGCTGCAGGGGGATTTATTCTGCAATGGGATTTCCTGAACTGGGCCGGTATAATCGGATCAGCTATATTTGTCCTTTTTTATATCTATGAACTAATTTTGTGGGGGCGGAATCATCCTCCTGTCTGGGGTGGATTTCTCATGTTCGGAACACTTTCAATATTAATCGGTCTCTACAGTCTGTATCATCTGAGGATTTCCGTATAAAATCATTTCCTATGGTGAGCTGGGAAGAATCGAGTAAAACTGTCGGATTTAAAGTCAATAAATTAAATGCACTCTTAAGGTCTGAATTTCAGGGAATACTTCATAAAGCCGGTTGGAAAATAACGCCGGAACAATGGGGAACTATTCATTTCCTTATACATAATCCCGGATCAACACAGACAGTTCTTGCCTCAGCATCCAGACGGGATCAGACCAGTATTACCCGTTTGCTTGATGGTCTGCAGCGCCATGGATTAATCGAACGGAGAAATGACCAGTCAGATAGAAGAATTTTCCGGATTTTCTTAACTGAGGAAGCTGAACGAATGTATATGGTCACTTTCTCAAGTGTTGAGGAATTCAATTTAAATCTGAAAAAATGTCTTTCTGATTCTGAAGGTGAGAAACTGATAGAGCTTATGGATAAACTTTATCAATCCCTGATTGTGGATGAATCATAGATTGAATGCTCTCCTCCGGGAGACGGCCATTCTGAAATAACGAGGATTAAAATGAAAATTACTGTATTAATTGAAAATGAAATTCGGGATACAACTACAGCAAATTTAGAAACTTTTCATGGGTTGAGTTGATATATTGAGACAGGTAATAAGAAAATTCTATTTGATGTGAAAAGCTTAAGCAAATGAATACGGGTAGTTACATCGAAATATAAAACTATATACTAAAAATCATTGGGGATAAATGATTCCTTTTTCCAACCTCTTTGTTGTTTAACATTAGATATGATATAATATCATTATGCAAAATAGAATGGACCGCAGTAAAATTATCATTTCAAACCAGAAAGAATTGGATAAATCTGATCGTATTGATTTATTGCATGTCTCAGCGGAAGAGCGATTTAGAACAATAACATACTTAAGGGAATGTTTTTATGGCCCAGAGGCAACTACCGGTAGACTTCAAAGAGTTTATACAGTGCTTAAACAATCATAGTGTAAGGTATCTCCTTGTCGGAGGATGGGCTCTTGGTGTTTATGGAAATCCTAGGGCTACAAAAGATATTGATTTTTTGATTGCAATAGACAGTACGAATATATCACAGCTACAGGAATCTCTTCATGAATTCGGTGCTCCCACAGTTAGTAGTGAGGTTTTTAAGGTAAGAGGAAATATTTTTCGAATGGGTAGCTCTCCAATTCAAATTGATATTATAAATCATGCTGACGGGATAAATATAGATGAGTGTTTTCCCAGACGGCAAATAATTGAGGTCGATGGTCTAAAAATTCCTGTTATTTCGAAAGCTGACCTGATTGTAAATAAACGCTCATCCGGTAGACTAAGAGATCTAGCCGATGTTGAATATTTGGAAAGTGACGAATAATCTTCTAAAATGGGAGAGTCATCTCAGATTAAAAATCCCGGATTATTGCCATAGAACCCTTAATTCCGTCAGCAGCAGAACTGATTATCCCTCCCGAGTAGCCGCTTCCCTCTCCATTTATATAGAGGTTGCTGAATCGGTCTGCAAGTCCATCTTTATTCCTGTGTACTTGAATCAGTGCACTTGTCTTACTCTCCAGCCCCAGGATATTCCCTTTTTCAAAGCCTTTCAGTTTCCGGGAAAAATCGGAAAGGCCTCTTTTTAAGGCATGGGAAACAAAAGGGGGTAGAAGTTCACTCAAGTTGTAATTGATTAAACCCAACGGGTAGCTCGAGTTTTGTATGTTCCCTGAATTGCTGCCCCTTAGAAAGTCTTCGATTGTCGATGCTGGTGCCCTAAAATCCTCAATGTGAAAAGACTGTTCCAGTTTTTCCAGCCATTCCAGTGATTCCAGGGGATCTATTGGTCTCTTTAGGATTGATTCCAGATTAATTCCCGCAACAATGGCCGCATTGGCAAAGGGGGAATTCCTGTTGTAAAGACTCATGCCGTTAACAATATTCACATCTTTGTAGGGCGCTGCAGGAACAACTTTCCCTCCGGGACACATACAGAAGCTGTATACCGGTAGTTCATTGTCTGCCGAACTGGTCAATCTGTACTCTGCGGCTTTCACTCCTTTTAAGGATGTACAGCCCCACTGGGCTTCATTTATCAGTTCCTGATGATGCTCAACACGGGAACCTATGGCAAAATTCTTGTTTCTGTATTGCACCCCTTTTTTTATCAGGTACTTGTATGTCTCATAAGAGGAATGTCCTGTGGCAAAGAGAAAAACATCGCCCTCTATCGTTCCGAGGGAACTTTCCAGTGATTTAACTTTTCCACTGCCTACGTTAATATCTGAAACAAGGCAGTCAAATATAACTGAACCTCCCCGGTCAATGAACATCTTGCGAAGATTTTCAGTCATAATAAGAAGATTATCACTTCCCAGATGGGGGTGGGTCATATAAGCAATCTCTTCAGGGGCTCCCGCCTCAATATAGGTCTGTAAGATGAAGGCTTTTTCGGCAGATATTTTTTTTGTCCGGCTTGTCAATTTCCCGTCGGAAAATGTCCCGGCACCACCTTCTCCAAAAGCATAGTTGCTGTTTTCAGTAAAGCTATTTTCTCTCTCGAAAAAATCAATGTCAGCTTTTCTCTGTATGACATCTTTTCCTCTTTCAACCAGTATTGTTTTGAACCCCCCTTTCTGAAGTGTATAGGCCGCAAAAAAACCGGCTGGACCGGACCCGATAACGACGGCTTTTTTATCTCTTTTTTTATAGGGAATCTTAAGAATACTTGTTTGCGGCCTTTCTCCGCCGGCTAGCTCATTTGAAGTGACAGCTACTTTCAGTTGCCAATGGATCTTGTTTTTTTTTCGGGCATCGAGACTCTTTTTCCCGATAACTTTTGTGAATCTTTTAATGTTAAGAGTTTTTTCTATTTCCCTGTTTAATGAATCATCATCGTAGTCAGTTGGTAGCTTTATTAATATTTCACGGAAACCCATATTTGTGAGATTACTTTAAAATAATTAGCATAACAAGCAAATAAGCGAAGTATTGGCGGGAAGTTCGGACAAAGCATCATTCCGAGGGATTATTGCTGAAGAAATACCGAAATATAGGGAAATATCAAAAATTGCCTTGACAATAATGAAAACCTTGTTTAACAATTCATTTCTGAATGAGTCCTCAATGGTTTAATATTATACTCGGGAGGAGCCAGTGCCTGAAACTGCTTCTATAAGTAAAGAAACAACAAAAGCTGCACCCAAAAAAACGGCAGCAAAAAAGACCGTCTCAAAGAAGTCTGCAGCTAAAAAAACAGCTGCTCTAAAGACTGGTGCTAAGAAAAAGATAAAAAAACTGCTTATCGTGGAAAGTCCCGCGAAGGCAAAAACGATAAAAAAAATTCTGGGAAGAGATTTCTCTGTTAAGGCTTCGGTCGGTCATATCCGCGACCTGAAAAGCGGAAGAGGAAAAAAAGCATTCGGGATTGATATCGAAAACGATTATAAACCGGAATACACGGTTATAAAAGGGAAAGAGAAAACAGTCAAAGAGCTCCAGAAAGCTGCTTCCGATGTTGACGAGATCTACCTGGCTCCCGACCCCGACCGCGAGGGAGAAGCCATAGCCTGGCACCTGAAAGAGATTATCGGTGAAACTGATAAACCAATCAAGCGGGTCACTTATTCTGCAGTAACCAAAAAAGCGGTTCTCGATGCAATAGAAAATCCCGGAGAGATCAATATGGACCGAGTCCACGCTCAACAGGGGAGGCGGATTCTCGATAGGCTTGTGGGATTCAGTCTTTCTCCCTTTCTCTGGAAGAAAGTCGCCAAAAATCTCAGTGCCGGAAGAGTTCAGTCTGTTGCTGTCCGCATGGTCGTTGATCGTGAAAGAGAGATAGCCGCTTTTATCCCCGAAGAATTCTGGCGAATCAATGCCTCTATTTTTCCTGAAGGGAAGAAAAAAGAACTATTCGAGGCAGCTCTGAAGACGTGGAAGGGGAAAAAATTCGCTCTCGGTACAGATTTTGCCGAAAAGGGTGAATCTGTCAAAGAAATTGCAGAAATTCTTAGGAATGCAGATTATAAAGTTGAAAAAGTCGATAAAAAGCGCTCCAAGGGAAAACCGGGCGCACCATTTATCACATCTACACTGCAACAGGCCGCCAGTACCAAGTTAAGTTTCGGCACTTCGAAAACAATGTCGGTTGCCCAGAAGCTATATGAGGGAATCGAACTGGAAAGTGGACTGACCGGTTTGATTACTTATATGAGAACAGACTCGACCAACATTGCTCCTGAAGCGATAGAAGAGGTTAGAGCCTTTATTAATGATACATATGGTGATAAATACCTCCCGGCAAAGGAAAATGTTTACACTTCCAAAAAAAAAGCTCATGAGGCTATCCGTCCATCATCTGTAGCCAATACTCCGGAGATGGTTAAACCCTTTTTGACTAAAGATCAGTTTCGCTTGTATGAGATAATCTGGCAGAGATTTGTCGCATCACAGATGAATCCTGCAGAATACGACATAACTACAGTAACCATTTCTGCCGACCAGGGGATTTTCGAAGCCAAGGGTCGAGTCGAAGTATTTAAGGGCTATACAGTTCTTGTTGGTGAAAATAAAATTGTCCAGAAGGGTAAAGAGGAAGATAAATATCAGAAACTTCCCAAGCTGGATACAGATAGTCCTGTTGAACTTGACAACCTGGAAGAAACTCAGCACTTTACGAAACCGCCACCAAGATATTCTGAAGCCAGTCTAGTTAAAGCCATGGAAAAAGAGGGGATTGGACGACCTTCCACATATGCTCCCATTATTAAAACGATCCGCGATAGAGGATATGTGAGATTGGAGAAGCGGGCTTTTCACGCAACAGAGCTTGGAATGGCTGTGAATGATATTCTCTTGAGAAATTTCACCAATATTATGGATCTGCAGTTTACGGCAGGTATGGAAGAAAGTCTTGATGAAGTTGAACAGGGGAATAAAGACTGGGTCAGAGTTATCGATGAATTTTACAAGCCATTTCTCTCCAGGCTCGAAGAGGCTATGGAAAAAGCGGAACCTCTGAAGGGAAGGGATTATGACGGGGAAGAAACCTGTCCCCTCTGTGGCGGTCCTCTGGTCATTCGCTATTCAAAAAATGGAGCCTTTCTCGGATGTAAGAACTATCCCGAATGCAAAGGTTTAATTTCTATGCCCGGTGGTGAGTTTGACGATGATGATGAAGACAGTGATATAAAAGCTGTCGAAGTGGATTGTCCCGAATGCGGAAAACCGATGATCTTAAAAACATCGCGCTATGGAAAGAAGTTTTATGCCTGTACGGGATACCCCGAATGCAAAACGACACTATCAGCCGATAAAGAAGGTAAGCCCGTAGAAATGCCGAAAATCGAAAGGGACTGCAATAAATGCGGTAAACCTATGGTGGTAAAAGCCGGACGTTCGGGAAATTTTCTGGCCTGCAGCGGTTATCCCGATTGTAAGAATACTCTGCCTATAGACAAAGATGGCAATGTGGTTGACGTTCCCGATGTGAGTGGAGAAATCTGCGATAAGTGCGGATCAGAGATGGTTGTCAAAATGGGTCGACGTGGTCCCTTTTTGGCCTGTAGTGCTTTCCCCAAATGCCGCAATGCCAAGCCCTTGCCCGGAGGTGAACCTTCAGCTGCCTCAGGAACCGGGAAGAAAGAAAAAGAGTAAAAAAACACAAGATATGTATCTCTTTATGAATATTAAAGTTTGTTAATATTTGTATCAACTGGGAGTAATTACTAATACTGGCTAATTATTCCCTTTACTTTATATATATTTATTTCTACTTTTATCTGGTAGCAATACTTGTTGCGTTTAATAATACTGAGGAAAATGATGGACAATTCGGAAAAAGATGAAAAAAAGAATGATAGTTCCCGAAAGGAACCGGACAATTGGTGGGATAAGGCCAAAAAGGAATTAAATCCTGATAAAATAGATAAGCAGGTAAAAAAAATAAAGCAGGGGAAATACAAATTCTCTCTCTGGTATTTTTTACTGGTTATTGCCCTCTTGGCCATACTTAATATGTTTCTGGTGAAATCTCCAGAGACTGCCATTGATTACAGCACATTTAAAGAAAAAATCTCTGCCGGAGAGATCGTCAGGGTAAAAATGACTCCTTCTCTCTATACTGGATACACTAAGACCAGTCAGCAATACGAAGAAGAACTGGTATCATCTATCACAAAACGACTGGGAAACAGTGGTAGTGATCTTTCGGGAATTGTATACAGCACAGTTCCTCTGAATGATCCCTCCTTTCTGCCTCTTCTGGATGATCGCCGTGTGGAATACTACGCTGAACATGAAAAAAATAATTATTTTCTCGATATACTGATCAGTTGGATTGTACCCCTGATTCTACTTGTTATTGTCTGGAGATTCATTTTTAAACGAATGGGCAATATGGGCGGTAACAATGTTATGAGTTTCGGACAGAACAATGCCAAAATTGTCGCTGAAGAAGATTTGAATACCCGATTTGATGATGTGGCCGGATGTGAAGAATCAAAAGATGAATTAATTGAAGTTGTCGATTTTCTTAAAAATCCCAAAAAATATACAGAAATCGGTGGAAAGATTCCCAAGGGTGTTTTATTGGTTGGACCTCCGGGAACTGGAAAAACTCTTATAGCCAGAGCCGTTGCCGGTGAAGCTGGAGTGACATTCTTTAAAATGTCAGGTGCTGACTTTGTGGAGATGTTTGTTGGAGTTGGTGCGGCCCGTGTCCGTGATCTATTTAAACAGGCTAGAGAAAAAGCACCCTGTATTATATTCATTGATGAGCTTGATGCTATAGGGAAAAGCCGTGCAGGACTGGCTTCGACAAACGATGAAAGAGAACAGACTCTCAATCAGCTCCTTGTGGAAATGGATGGTTTTGATGCTTCTGCGGGAGTTATTATTCTCGCTGCTACCAACAGACCGGAAGTTCTTGATGCCGCACTTCTCAGACCGGGCCGATTTGACAGGCAGGTCCTCGTGGACCGACCCGATCTTCTTGGAAGAGAAGCTATTTTAAAGATTCATTCAAAAGGTGTAAAAATAGGGGAAGAAGTCAATTTTAAAGAGATTGCGAAAACCACAGTGGGATTTGTCGGTGCTGACCTGGCGAATATAATCAATGAAGCTGCCTTGCTGGCTGTTCGGGCGAACAGGCAGGAGGTTCTGATGGTAGACCTCAATGATGCCATAGAAAAGACTATAGCGGGGCTTGAGAAGAAAAACAGAATCATTAATCCCAGGGAGCGTGAAATTGTAGCTTATCATGAAACCGGTCATGCTCTGGTTGCGGCTTTTACACCCGATGCTGATCCCGTTCAGAAAGTGTCTATAGTTCCCCGGGGAATGGGAGCCCTAGGTTATATGCTGCAGCAGCCGACAGAAGATAGAAATATCATGACTCAGAATGAATTATTCGGCCAGATCGATACTCTTCTGGGAGGTCGGGCTGCTGAAATGCTGATCTTCGGTAAATTGTCTACGGGAGCCAGTAATGATATTGAAAAAGCAACAGAAACGGCTCAGAATCTTATAACAGTTTATGGAATGAGTGAGAAATTCATGAATGTTGCTTTGAGATCCAGACAGAATTCCTATCTTGGTGGTGGGGGGAAAAGCCGTGAGTATTCTGAGAAAACACAGCAGTATATAGACGACGAAATAGCTAAAATAATTAATGCAAGATATAAAAGAGTCTTAGCATTACTGACAGAGCATCTTGATCTGTTAAAGACAATATCGGCTCATCTTCTCGATGAAGAATATTTATCAGCAGAAGAGTTTTTAGAGTTTATAGCTCAGGATGAAAAAAGTGCAGCCGCTTTCGCCAAACGAAAAAAAGCAGATATGGTGCCTTCCGAGCTGGCGGTAAAAACCGGAGAGAAGAGAAATAAAGCCATAAAGGCCAGAGCAGAGGCCAAGGCATTAGCTAAAGAAAATGAACCGCCCAAAGTTGAGGCTGAACATAAATCAGAGAGTCCCTTTACTAATCAGGTCGATTTAAAGATGGAAGAAAAAAAAGACGACGCAGAGTAGTCTCTCTGTACAGTATATAAAAAACCCCGGTGATTTACCGGGGTTTTTTTATTCCACAATAGTTTCAGGATATTAATTAGACGCCATTATAGACTCAATCAGTCTTTTCGTTGTTGTATCATTTTTAAATCGTATTCCGATTCTCTGGCCGTTTACGTTGGCTACAGTTGTATTGAATATCTCTATTTTAGAATTGCTGCCGAAACGCAGAAGAATCTCATCTCCCTCAATGAAAAACTGATTCAGTTTCAGGGCGGCTCCTCCCGTACTAATATCATATATTTTACAGGCATGCCAGCCGGTTCCGGAATTATAATATCCCTCTATATCTACGGGTTTACGGATACTGTCCCGTTTGCTGTTTTTAATTGTAACCTGATGCAGTTCGGCATCTTTGGGGAAATTCAAGATTTTATTCTCCATATTCTATTTATAAATATACACTTTTTTTCACTATCATTACAAAAAAAATAAAATATTGGAAGAAAAAAATAAAAAAGGACCGCATAGGGCGGCCCTTTTCTCTGTTCCAGTCAGTTGTTATTCAGCTGATCTGTAGAGATTATTAAAATACTGCATGTCCGTAGAGAGAATTTTATTCATTCCGGGCAGTGTCTTTTTATAGGATTCTACCGCTTTCCAGAACTCATAAAACTCTGCATTTTTTCCATAAGATTCGGCATAGATGGCCGCGGCCAGTCCATCTGCATCACCTTTGATCTGCTCGGATGTGGAATAGGCTTCAGAAATAATGGCTTCTTTCTCATTATCGAGCTTACCTGACCATTCTGCTTTTTTACCTTCACCGTAGGATCTGTAGAACTGGGCAATCTGGTTTCTCTCTTTTATCATTCTGGCATAGACAGATTGAGTCATATCATCGGAGTAGCGAATCTGCCGGATAACAACATCGATCAGTTCAATTCCCAGATCGGTCGTATCTTTTGCCGCATTGGTCAGCATCTGTTCAGACAGGTTTTTTCGACCCTTCTCAATTTCCTGAAAAATGGTATCACTATCGAGAAGTTCTGACAATACGGATGTATCTTCTTCACCCGATTCGGCAATAGCGGCATCTTCAGCTTCACCGAGCTCTTTGCTCTGCAGCTGCAGTTCAATTATGATATTTGAATTTCTTACCGATTCTGTCAGAGAGTTCTGTGCAATAATTGTTCTTACTGCCGAGTCGATAACATCATCGAGTTTTGAATAAGCCTGACTGAGACTGGTAACTGATTCATAAAATTTAATTGGATCGGAAATTTTCCATCTGGCAGTCGTATCCACCCAGATAAACTGATTTTCTGCCGTCTGAATCCTCTGAGGAGCTCCATCCCAGGACAATATCCGTTTTGAATATTTAGTAATATCATGGATTATGGGAACTTTTATTTTTAATCCCGCTTCAGTCTTGGTGTCAATTATCTCACCAAATCTTGTTACAACAGCCTGTTCGCCTTCTGCCACTATGTAAAAAGGGCCCATGGCAAAGAATAAAAATAGCAGAATAATTGTAGGAATAAGAATTTTCATCATTTTATTCATTGCTTCCTCCTGTTTGTGCTGATTCAAGATTTTTTAAGGGGAGAAAATTGTCTAGATTTTTATCTATGAGATTGATATTAGAATTATTGGAAAGCACTTCTTCCATCATCTCGTAATAAATCCTGCTTCTCGTAACGACTCTATTCTTTTCATATTCAGAAAGTACAGCATTAAAACGGGCCACATCACCTCTCGCTCTGTTTACACGACCTGTGGCATAACCTGTTGCCTGCTGGATCATCTGGTTGGCCTGACCGGATGCTTTAGGAATTTCAGCGTTGTAGGCCTGTTTCCCTTCACTGATGAGTCGTTCCATATCCTGTATAGCTTTGTTCACATCTTCAAAGGCATCCTGAACCGGACCTTCGGGAGGAAGAATATTTTGTAATCTTACGGTAATGATGTTGATTCCAAGTCCATAATTATCAAAGATCTCGTTCATCTTGTCTTTCCCTTTGATTTCGATGCTGGTCCTCTCATCTCCGATAACATCGAGAATAGCCCTGTCTCCTACCAGTTCATTTATAACTGACTGTGAGATATCCCTGATAGTTTTGTCCTTGTTGTTAACATTGAATAACCAGGATGCAGGATCGGTAATCCTGTACTGAATAATCCATTCGACACTGACAATATTGAGGTCTCCTGTAAGCATGATCGATTCTGCGTCATAATTATCTCTTGAATAGATTGTTGTGATTCCCGGTTGGGCTGTTCTAAATCCGAACTGCATGGTCTGAACGACCTTTGTCGGTACTTTGTAGACCCTGTCAATTCCCAATGGAATTTTCCATTTGAGACCGGCTTCAGATATTTTATGCAGTTCTCCGAATCTCAATACAACTGCCTGTTCTGTCTGGTCCACCACGTAAAAACTGGTTAACAGGAATATTCCCGCTATAGCCAGAATGATGATGATCATAATTGTTGCCGGTTTAGGAGGCCTTTTAAAAGGACTATTTCCCGGGGTTACATTCTGTTCTGACATGTACCCTCCTTCTTTATTTTAAACTTTGGATATTACTTTAAAAACTAACAAAGGGAGGAGTACAAGTCAAGAATAATAAAATATGATATGCACCAGTCTATTGACATTAGAATAAGGGCAAAATATCATGGTGAAATATGAAAAAGAGATTAGTTACTTCAGCGCTTCCCTATGTCAATAATATTCCCCACCTGGGCAACCTTATACAGGTTCTTTCTGCCGATGTCTTTGCACGTTTTTGTAGACAATATGGTTACGAAACCATGTATGTCTGTGGAACTGATGAATATGGCACTGCCACTGAAACAAAAGCTCTTGCCGAAGGGATGAGTCCTAAAGAGTTATGCGATAAATATCATATAATCCACAGAGATATCTATAAATGGTTTAATGTGAACTTTGATAATTTCGGGCGGACTTCTACTGAAAAACAAACAGAGATTGTTCAAGCCCTTTTTAATGATGTAGATAAAGCCGGTTTTATTAATGAAAAGATTCTGGAGCAGTTGTTCTGTGAACAGTGCGACCGCTATCTTGCTGACCGCTATGTACATGGAACCTGTCCACACTGCGGATCTGATAATGCCCGCGGCGATCAGTGTGAAGATTGTGGGAAACTGCTTGAGCCCACGGAACTGGAAAATCCTAAATGTGGTGTCTGTGCCAGTACTCCTGTATTAAAAAGTACTAAACATCTCTTTATGGATTTGCCCGGGATCCTCCCTCTTCTGGAAAAATGGATGGATGTAGCTTCGGACAGAGGTTTCTGGGCTAAAAATGCTATACAGATGACAAAAAGCTGGATTAGAGACGGTCTGAAAGAAAGATGTATAACCAGAGATCTGAAATGGGGAATCCCCGTCCCTAAAAAAGGGTATGAAGATAAGGTTTTTTATGTGTGGTTTGATGCTCCGATCGGCTATGTCTCCATTACGGCGAATCATACGGATAAATGGAAAGAGTGGTGGCAGAATCCTGATGAAGTGGAACTTTATCAGTTTATCGGAAAAGATAATATCCCCTTTCACACGGTGATCTTTCCTTCGACACAACTTGTCTCTGATGAAAAATGGACTATGTTGCATCACATGTCGAGCTCGGAATATTTAAATTATGAAAATGGAAAATTTTCCAAGAGTAAAGGAGTTGGTGTTTTCGGTAATGACTGTCAGGATACGGGAATCCCGGCAGATGTCTGGAGATTTTATATCTTCTATAACAGACCTGAAAAGTCTGATACACAGTTTCTCTGGAAAGATTTTGAGGAAAAGGTCAATTCCGAGCTTATTGGAAACCTGGCCAATCTTGTTAATAGAACACTCACCTTTGCCAATCGATTTTATGAGGGCAAAGTTCCTGAGGCAGAAGTTGATGTACAGTTCTGGAATGACGTGAAAGATAGAGAGACAACAATAACCGAAAAACTGAATAGAGCCGAACTTCGAGATGCTTTCAAAGAGATTTTTCTCCTTTCATCATTGGGAAATAAAGCATTTCAGGCCGGAGAACCCTGGAGAACGCGAACAGAGGATCCCGCAGCAGCCGCTTCTCTGCTCAAGAGCCTCATTTATCTGGTGAGAGACCTTGCTGTTCTTGTTCACCCTTATATTCCGGAAACAGCTGAAAAAATTGTTTCTTTTCTTGAGGGCGCTGATCTCTCCTGGGAAAGTCTTTCAACTCTGGAAGGGATTACAGGCATTAATAAAGCGGAAATCCTTTTTAAAAAACTGGAAGAGAAGCAGATTGATGAATTGAGAGAACGCTTTGCCGGCTCTCAGGAAGAGAGAGCTGCTGCAGCTGAGGAAGCGACACTGGAAAATCAGTTTAATAAAGATATACAACTGGTTGTGGGGAAAATTGTTCAAATAGAGCGGCATCCTGAAGCGGAAAAACTCTATATTGAGAAAATCGATTGTGGTGAAATTGAGCCGAGAACGATTGTCTCGGGAATTGTCCCCTACTATAAAGAGGAAGAGCTTCTCGGTCAGAATGTTGTCGTTGTCGCCAATCTGAAACCCACAAAGCTCAGGGGAATCAAGAGTTTGGGAATGATACTCGCCGCTGAAGATAAAGAGGGAAATGTGGAAGTCGTTTTCCCCGGGAATGCCGAACCCGGTACACCTGTAGTACTTGCCGGTGATGATAGGGAAACCCGTGAATATACGAGACTGAAAGCCAGCCGTTTCTTTGAGATCCCTCTCCGGGCGGAAGATCATGTTGTGAAAACCGGTGATACAGCCCTGACCATTAATGGTAAAGAGCTAAAGACATCAGCAATCAAAAATGGTGAAGTTGGCTGATCCTTTGGGTGATTTAAAAGTCGAAGCATCGTCGCTGCTCTCTCTGGATGGTCACTCTAATTTCCTCCAGTCCGGGTACTGGGGGAGGCTGAAAGGTGAAACCGGGTGGAAATCCGTCCCTCTGAAGCTCACCTATAATGGGAAATCTATTCCTTTGCTCGTTCTAACCAGAACCTTCAGGAGGACTTTATCCATTGCTTATGTCCCTCATGGCCCGGCTTTGGATATTGAGCCGGAGGATCGTGAGTATTTCCTCAATAAATTATCCAGAGACCTGGTAGAATTTCTTCCCTTGGCGACATTCTTTATCCGATACGATCTTCTCTGGGGTGAAACAGGAGTGAATAACTTTCCTGAAAAACTTCAATTCAGCGGTATTCACAAGGCTCCTATGGATATTCAACCCCCCGATACGGTAATTATCAATCTGGAACCATCTGAAGATGAGATACTGGCTCTTATGCACAAAAAAACCCGTTACAATATTAAACTGGCATCGAAAAAGGGGGTGGAAATCTCCTGGGGCTCTGAAAAAGATCTCGATGCCTGGTATGATCTGTACAAAACAACATCAGAGAGAGATAAAATAGCTATCCACAATCTCTCCTACTATAAAAAGGTGTTCTCTATGGCTGCCGAGTCTGAAACAGCTCCTGATGTCAGGATTCTGCTGGCTCGACATGAAGATGATCTTCTTGCCGGTATAGTCGTGGTTTTTGACGACGAAAGAGCTACCTATCTCTATGGTGCCTCCTCCAATGAGAAGAGAAACCTTATGCCCGCTTATGCCCTTCAGTGGGAAGCCATGAAAAAGGCAAAAGAGCGGGGCTGTACTTCATATGATATGTTCGGTATTCCACCCTCCAGTGAATCGGGACACCCTATGTATGGATTATACCGCTTTAAAACCGGGTTCGGAGGAGAAATCCATCACAGACTGGGCGCCTGGGATTATCAATATTCCAACCTTGTCTATCCCATCTACAGAGTCTTCGAAACTCTGAGGAAATTTTATTATAAAACTCTAAAAAAAAGATAAAAATAAACTATATTATAACCTGTGGTTTCAGCAATCTTTCTGTTGGACTGAGTCAAAGTTTATCTATAAAAAATGTTTGTTTTTACAAATTGAAAACTTTGTCTTATAATCACATATTAACACATTATGTTTTGGAGGCGTCATGTCGGTAAAGAAATTAAAA
>JAEINM010000048.1 GCA_016342385.1 Spirochaetaceae bacterium
ATAAACACATCAAATATCTTTATCAACTCTTCAGCAATCGGTAGTGGTGACGGGAAACTGGGTGAAAAACTAATGGAAGCTTTTATCTACACACTTACAGAACTAGATAAAAAGCCCCAATACATCCTCATGATGAATAGCGGCGTTAGAGTCGCCGTAGAGGGAAGCACTTCCATAGAAAACCTGAAAGATCTGGAAGAGTCGGGAGTTAAAATCCTGGTTTGCGGTGCCTGTCTTGATTTTTATGAAATAAAAGATAAACTGAAAGCCGGAAAAATATCCAATATGTATGAGATCGCCTCTATCCTGACTGGAAAGGGGAACACTGTTACAGTGGGCTGATGAATAGATTCGCTTATCTATTTTTCTTCGGGGATAGTAAATTTTCTACTATCAAAACTATCCCCCCCGAGCCATAAGTCAATTTTTATACCACTGCTGGTACGGGTGACATCGGAATGTTTCAGCTGCCATCCAAGCAGGTTAAGCCGGGATGAACCCAGTAGATCCTGTCCGGTCATAGCACCGTAATAACCGGCCAGTTCAGGTCGCTTCCGGCTATTCAGGGCCTTATCCATCTTCGATATCTCCTCATCGCTGTGTTCATTATCATCGATGATACAGAGATGCAGACCATCTTTTTCCTGATGCAGAGATATAACCATTCTCATAGGATCCTCTGCAAGGATGTAACTGGAGATCTCTCCTATCAGATGTAGTATAAAATCTTTTCTTTTCATTTTAGAATTCCTCTTTATTGGTGCGGTACCATTGTATGACAGATATAATCAAAGCTGCTGTTAATCCGCCTGCAAATCCATTATTATAGAGATTCATTCCACCACTCCATGCTCCGGTCTGCATCACCATGAAAAGATGTATGACCCCTGCTATAAATCCGGCAAATATACCGAACTCACCTGCAAGTGGTGAAAGGGTTGTTGAAAAAATGGCTGCCAGAACCGGTCCGGGAGCCTTAAGAGAATTTCCCGAGGCAAATGTCGCTATGATGACTCCGGCAACAACTGGCCATGAGTTTTTTACATGGGTTCCGAATGCCCCGAATCCCATAATCGTAAGCAGACCACCTATAACCGGTCCATTAAAGGGGGCATCAATGATAAAAATATATAAAGAACCAAAAATACCGATTAATCCACTATTGATAAATGTACCGGACAGGGAAGCAAGATCAACAAAATCCGAAGGGAGCCGTCCCGGTATAGTCAAAACTTCCAGAAAATTTTTCAGGCTTTTTCTCCCGCCTCGGGCTAATCCGACAATGATTAACAGTATTGATAGAACAGGGATAATCATCTTCAGAATGAGAGAAGGACCATCGTACCAGTAGATAGTTGCGGAATAACTATGACCGAGACCCCTGATCAGGGCTGAAGTGAAAAGCCCGAAAAATCCACACGTCAAACCCATATTATACAGATTATACCCCTGATGAAGATGGAGCATGGAAAAAGCGATAGGAGGAAGGAGAAATCCTGTGACAATGCCTCCGGCCACCGCCGTCAGAATTGCAGGTATCAGAGGCATACCGATTTCCCAGGCAATTGTACTGACCAGAGGTCCCAATGCTGTACCGAATAAAGCAATGATCAGGTAATCTTTAAAAGTCTTATTGACAACTTTTGCCGAAATATAAACACCGAGAACAATTGGGAGTATATTCAGTGGGGTTTTACCGAATAAACCAAAACCAGCCATTGTCAAAATAGCTGCAAATGTAGGACCGGAAAACTGTATTCCGGCCAATTTGATTAGAATAATTCCTATAATCCCCACCATTGCGGCATTGAACAATGCGCTGCCGATCCCGGCTATTTCAATAAAATCATTTATTAACCTTGCGGGATGAACCTGAAGTTTCAAAAATCCTGAAATAGTCTTTGAAATTCCGGAATCAAAGATTCCGACTGCTATCAGAAAAGATACAAAAAACAACAGGAACAGCAATAGTGAATCTTTTTTTTCAATTTTTACAGTGTCCATAAGATATATTTACATGCTCTGAACTCTCTGTCAATCAATGCATGGAATATCTATTTTAGTGAAATATAAATATCCACGGTCTGTTTATCCATACCCTTTGAATCATTCCGGTAAGATTCAAAATCACAAACATAAGAACGGTCGAGACCTGAGGTCCAGATACTCTGCCATAATTCTCCCACAACCTGTTGAACATTGCCCTTTGCGGTAAACCTGGCATAGGAACCACCGGGGATAATAGTATTGTCAAAATCACTGTTCGCTTCACAGACTTCAAGCCCTGCCATGTAATCATAGGGTTTTGTCAAATCCGATTCATAATTATAGTAAACACCGTAACTGCATTTACCTAAAGGATTATTAATGACTCCCTGTAGATTCTCCCCAAAAAACTTCTGCCACAACTCAGACATATCACCCAGGCATTTCATGTCTTCATTAGTCGTTCTGATTTTAAGACCGGCTACTTTCTTTTCCTCAATCTCCACTACTTCATAATTCATCATTCTTCTCCTCTCTCTTTACTTTTCCTCCTATGGTAAAGGGGCAACTATGACAGCAGTATGTCGTATTTAAATATTTTTTTATTTATTTTTTTATTGCTTTACTTTTTACATAACCCTGCTACGATTATGGCATCTTATTGTTGTTTTAATCCAAGAAAAACTAGGCGGAGTTGAATGATTGGTTTTATAAGTATAGCGGTAATAGCCGCATTAGGGTTTGCTGCCATTAACTATTTTGCAGTAAAAAAAATGGATGCCGGAAATGACACTATGGTCGAAATTGCCGGTGCTATAGAAGACGGAGCAATAGCTTTTATACGTTATGAATATAAGGTCATAACTGTAGTGGCTATTGGAATAGCTATATTGCTTAGCCTTGTCGTATCATGGCAGTCTGCGGTTACCTTTGTTCTAGGTGCGGTCATGAGTGCCAGCGCGGGCTGGATCGGAATGAAAATCGCGACATTATCAAATGTCCGGGTTTCCAATACGGCAAGAGAAACCAGAAGCATCGGGGCGACTTTGAAAGTGGCCTTTAGAGGTGGATCTGTTATGGGTCTCTGTGTGGGAGGATTTGCTCTTCTCGGTCTGGGAATTGTCTATTTTGTTTTCGGACAGTTATTAGGTCAGACCTCTCCGGAACAACTGACTATCCACACAAACTGGCTGGGAATAGCCGACATCCCCTTTACTATGACAGTATCGGGATATGCACTGGGCTGTTCGGTCATTGCCATGTTCAACAGAGTCGGTGGAGGGATCTACACGAAAGCGGCCGATATGGGAGCTGACCTGGTGGGGAAAACCGAAGCGGGAATCCCCGAAGACGATCCCAGAAATCCTGCCACTATAGCCGACAATGTCGGTGATAATGTGGGGGATGTTGCCGGTCTGGGAGCAGACCTGCTGGAAAGTTTCGTTGGAGCTATCATATCCAGTGTAGTCCTTGCAGCCTATATGTTTTATACAGGGAGCAAAACCGGACATCCCATCGATCCGGATCTGGTTATAAAACTGATTTATTTTCCCGTTTTATTTGCTTCTATCGGTTTAATCTCATCTGCCATCGGTATTTTGACACTGATTGTAAGAAAAGCGTCCACTCATCCTCACAGAGAATTAAATGTCGCGACATGGGTCAGTGCTTCAATGACACTGATTGCCGGGGGATTCTTTACTTGGTTTTATTTCAAAGGGAGCGATGTGGCTCAGATAGGATTCAAAGCCGGAATACTCTCTCCCTGGATTGCGGCCATAATGGGAATAATTAGCGGGATCATAATCGGTCAGCTGGCTGAATACTATACCAGTTACGATTTTAAACCAACTCAAAAAATTGCCTCTTCATCGAAAGAGGGAACAGCTCTGACAATAACTCAGGGTCTGGCAGCGGGTATGACTTCTGTCTTTGCCCCTGTTGTTATGCTCGCTATTGCGACTATCGCAGCCAATTCAGTTGCGGGACTCTACGGAGTGGCCATGGCTGCTGTCGGGATGCTCTCTTTTGTAGCGGCAACCGTATCTGTTGATACATACGGACCTATTGCCGATAATGCCGGGGGAATTTGCGAAATGGCCAAACTCGATCCCGAAGTAAGGGAAATTACAGATAAACTCGATTCGGTCGGTAATACCACTGCCGCTATCGGTAAGGGATTTGCCATTGGAAGTGCTGCCCTGGCTGCCCTGTCACTTTTCGCATCATTCCTCTATGCCCAGAGAGGAGCTGATATTGATGAAGGTTTTACATTGATTCTCAACATGGTGAATACCATGACACTGGCTGGAGCTCTAGTCGGTGCGGCACTGCCCTATCTGTTCTCCGGCTTATTGATTGAAGCCGTCTCTAAAGCGGCACGGAGTATGGTGCAGGAAGTGCGTAGACAGTTTAAAGAGTATCCTGGAATACTCACAGGAGAACAAAAACCGGATTACAAAACCTGTATCGAAATATCGACAAAGGGTTCCATCAGGGAAATGGTTCTGCCCGCTCTTATTTCGGTTTCCATGCCTCTGGTATGCGGATTTATTTTCGGTGCCAGATACAGTGGGAGACCCTCTCAAAGATACAGTAGGTCCATCACTCGATATACTCATTAAAATTATGGCTGTTGTTTCGCTTATCAGCGTTTCAATATTCGGAAAATACAACTTATTCTCCCTATTCGGCTGGTAATTGAATTAGAATTAAATTGAAAGGAGTCCATATGATCTATTATTATCTGACTGTTTATCCAATGGAAGCTCTAATCGCTTCTCAGCTGGAACCCAAAAAGTTCGCCTCTTACATGGCATTGGGATCGAGAAAAGGCTCAGCGGAGCAGTTAATCTTTATAACCGTCAAACCTGACTGCACCAAGAACATTGATTGGGAACATGCCAAAGAACACTGTAAAACGAAATCAGACGGCACACTGAAGAACTCTGTCTATCTCTCTGTCTACAGAGTTCTCGAACATATACCTCTTGAAGCGCTCGAAACCTGTTATCTGGTTACCAGAGACGGGCTCTCCCTGGCCATAGAAAAAGATAATAGCGGGAAAGGAAAGACACAGGCGCCATTCCATCTCTATCAGGAAATCTGTCCTGTATCTCCCCTGGCTGTCAGCACCCTGCATCCCACAGAATTTGCCGACCACATTATCAATGGAAACGGTAAGATCTCCTTACCGGCCATGATATTCGCCGATATGCAGGTTATTGATTTTGACGATATGAAAAACAGCGGCAACGTGGGAGGGTTCTATGACCATAATATTGAACATCTGAAAGAATGTCTTTTACAAATTCAGAGCGCTGAAGGCAAAAAGACTAAAATTGTCGACCGCTCCTACGCGTCACGCTTTACCTATCAGGTTATTGGAACAGGAATCTTTGCCGCCAGAGGGAAAGAAATGGTTTGTTTTCCCATGCCGAGTCAT
Source organism: Spirochaetaceae bacterium (assembly GCA_016342385.1). Lineage (GTDB taxonomy): Bacteria > Spirochaetota > Spirochaetia > DSM-2461 > DSM-2461 > Spirochaeta_F. The sequence continues at coordinate 5,432 of JAEINM010000048.1, forward strand.
GATGAATTGAAAAAAATTGATTATGACTGGGGACGATCGGCATTGATTTTTTAGCTGAATAATTTTCAAAGGAACCTCATCCCGTCGATTACCGGCGGGATTTTTTTTCCAAATTAAGATAATACCTCCCCTGCCTTTTTCCGACCATTTACCAGTATTTCATCTTATATAAAAACAAGCTGTTAGATTCAGAAAATTAGAATATACTTACAATATGTTTATAGAATGGATTGATGAACGCCACAGTATAGGGATTCCTATAATAGATAATCAGCACAAAGAATTATTTCTTATAACTAACCAGCTTCATGATATACTGGGTTTAGAGCATTATCAGAAAGAGGCTCTTAAAATTCTCAAAAAGCTCTATGCCTATACCAGTTATCACTTTGTCAGCGAAGAAGCCTTACTGAAAGAATACAAATACCCTGAAATGAATGATCATATTAAGAATCACAACAGCTTTCGTCAAAAAATCAAAGAATATCTTGAAAACGTGAGAGAAAAGCAGAATTTCCCCCTGGAGCCTCTACAGGATTATCTTGTGGAGTGGATTCTCAAACACATTCAGGGATCCGATGTAAAATATGCCGAGTTTTTCCGGGAGACCTCTATCATACCGCAAATGCACTTTTCCGTCTCAGAAAAAACGCGAAGTGATGTCATGGAACAATGGCAGAAACAGAAGCTGGAACTGGAAATAACCGGTATAGATAATCAGCATAAGGAGCTGATCTATATACTTCAGCAGACAAATGACCTCCAACATACGAGCGAAGCAAGAAAGAAGTTATTTCTTCCGGTCATTTTCGAAAAACTGCTCTTCTACAGCCAGTACCATTTTTCATTTGAAGAAGAGCATATGTCAAAGAATGCCTATCCTCTGATTAAAGAACAACAGGACCTGCATAAGGAATTTATCAATCGGGTAATCAGATTTTCTGAAGATTATAAAGCCGGCATGATAGACCTGACAGACGATATTATCCTGTTTCTGAAAAACTGGGTTATAAATCACATTCTGACAGAAGATAAAAAATATAAGGTTTACCTGGAAAAAAACCTGAAAGAGCAAAAATAATTTATGTAGTGACAGGTCGCGACCTGTCACTACTAATCGCGACCTGTCACTACTAATCGCGACCTGTCCCTACGAATAGTCATTAGACCATCAGTTCAAAAACAAATCCATCAAACTCTTTCCCCTTAGAATTATCCATGATCTCAACGGTAGCGTTCAGTTTCATTCCCGTATCCGGCTGATCCACTTTTAGCCGCCCACTGGCTCTGAGGCCATTGGGAAATTCCACTATTCCAAAGAGGAGATACTGCATTTCATATCCTTCAGGAAGAGCATAAACTCTGGTCCAGGCAAGAAGCGTACACTCTCCCGAGAGAGAAATGGTGTCCCAATCTTTAAAGATAATACCAGATGGGTCACGTCGTTCCCCGCAGTCACTGCAGATCATCGGTGCAGGATAAAACAACTTTCCACAGGAAGGACATTTATGAGCATAAACTTCAGGAGTATGCACTCCATAGGCACTAAAATCTATCATTCTTCCCCCTTCGAGCAGATTATGGCCACCACATTATTTCCGAAACCACCAAAATTTACAGCCATACCGTGTTTGGGATTTTTCACCTGCCGGCCCTCTTCGCCCTGTTCTCTCAGTTGTTTAACCAGCTCAAAGACCTGAGACACGCCGGTTGCTCCAACGGGATGACCCTTTGATTTCAAACCACCCGAGGTATTGACGGGCTTTGCTCCATCTATGGCAGTGACCCCATTACGGACCGCTTCGGCAGCTTTACCCCTGGGGAAAAAACCAATCTCTTCGGAAATAGCCAGTTCCAGAATAACAAAGGCATCGTGAAGTTCAGCAAAGGAAATATCTGCCGGCTTCAGTTCCGCCATGGCATAGGCTCTTTCCGCCGCCAGGCGCACAGCATCAAGAATAAGTGGATCCTTGCGGTTATGGACACAATGTGTATCTGTTGCCGATCCAATACCGCTGATCAGAATCGGTTTCTCTTTTGTAAAATACTTCATTTTCGGCGAGTCATTTGCACAGAGGATCAGAGAAGCCGCTCCGTCTGAAACAGGACACATCCCGTACATTCGAAGAGGTTCAGCTATGTAATTATTAATGACGTGAGCATTTTCATTGTCGTGAATCGCATCAATTGTGCAGGGAACGCGCACATGGGCATAGGGATTTTTCTCTCCGTTCTGATGATCTTTTACAGCAACCAGTCCCAGGTCCCGTTCAGTCAGGCCGTAGCGCTCCATATACATTCTGGTGAACATCCCCCCGTAGGCGGGTAATGTCAGACCGTAATTGTATTCCGCTTCAGGGTGAAGGAGTGAGGCGACGAAGTCAGTCCCCTCCCAGCCGGTTACAGTCCTCATCAGTTCACCACCGGTGACCATGACCACATCAACCATGCCGCTGGCAATGGCCATATATCCCATTTTTACAGCACTGGCTCCGCTGGCAGGACCATTCTCTATAAGTTCCGCCATAGCCGGTTCCATATCCATGCGGCTGACAAGAGAAGAGGCGATTCCCGTCTGATGATTGAGGATCCCACCGCCCATATTGGCGACGAAAACCTGTTCAATTATCTCCCGCTCTTCCCGGATCCCCGCATCATCAAGGGCATTGCCCGAGGCAAAACCCATAACATCTACAAGATCAAAATCACTCAAATTCCCAAAGACCGTATGGCCTATCCCGACAATGGATACCTCTCTCATGGCTTAACCTCTTTTGAATCCGGGAATCTGTGGATACTCGGAAGGCATTTTCAGCTTAAGGGCTGTTGCCAGTTTTTCTGGCGGAACAGGTCTAAAACCGGTACATTTATCAGCTTTGACTCTATCCCATAATTCTCTGGTAAGGGTAAATGTGGGGACTCCTCCCAGTTCATGCCTCAACAGAGGATACTGATCAGACCTGTCTTCCAGGGCGTATTCAATCATCCACCGCTTAAATCCGATAGGGCTTTCAGCGACGATATGCACTTCATCGTTCCCAAGGATATCTATGTGATGCTCCATTTTAGCAGCAAATAACTGGGCTCCTATGCGAAGGCCTCTCTTTATGGTCATGGTATGAAAACTCATACCCGTCTTACCGTCAGCAAGACGGCTATTAACAATTCCGGCGATTTCACCCTTTATGACTCCCACAAGGACAAATTCATTGGCGACCCGGTATTCATACCACCCGAGAACCTCGGCATACATACGTGATGCCACGATATCATAAAAGTCTTTCTGCACGCCCATAAGGGGCTGAATAGTTCCGAGAATGACTCCCACTTCTTCCCGTTTAGCTTCACGGACAATCATCTCTTCACCACTGGCCAGTGTAATGATTTTTGAAGGAAAGGATTTCAGTTCAAGTTGAGGTGGTCGCAGAGACTGCTCCATTTTATCTATTGCCATATTATTCTCCTTTATTTAATTCTCTTACCTCCCTCCTTTGGAGGGATTGAGGGAGGCCTCTTTTATCCAAGCCCCGAAATCCCCTTCAGGGAGCTTCCTCTCCCCCATTTATACCCCCTTCAGGGAGCCGGGTATAAAGCTACAATTTATATTAAGACCCCTCTCAGTCTCCCCGAAGGGGAGAAGAAAAGAGATATGAATCATCCTATGTATGAAGGAATTCATTCCCGCCACCAGTTACATCTCCGTATTTAGTCAGACCGCATTTCGCCTTTTTCTTCATCAGTTCTTCATATTTATCATCTTCCACCATGGCGACTATCCTGGATATACTCGATTCTCCGTCGACAAATCTCCAGGGGAAACAGCCTATGGTGAAACGCTGGTTATTGAGAAGGTCTATATCCCCTCCGAGACATTCGGCATGAACTATGTGATGATTGAACATTTCCAGATGCATTAGCTGGTATTTATCTTCAGTGAAAATCTCGTCCAGCCCCTTCCCGTAATTCTTTTTGAAATACCCATCACAGTGCCTGGCTTCTTTAGGCATCCAGTCCCTAATTTTTGTATTGAAAGGATGATCAGCACTACCGCAGTCCACACCGATCCAGCGCAGTTTTTTCTTCTTGGCCCACTCAGCGAATTCTCTGTCGGGACCGGGGTGTTTAATCATATAGCGCACTTCATCGGCTGTTGGCTGATCCCATCCGAATTTATGATACCCTGTGTTAATAATCAGAATATCCCCCTCTTTCACTTCGGCTCTCTCTTCTACCATTTTTGATGTGTAGATACTATAGTCTTCTACACAGTCAGAGAGATCGACAACAACACCTTCGTGAACCAGGTAGTCAAAATCAAGTGAGGCTATATCTTTTCCCGGTGTATAGAAGTGGATTTCCCCGTCAAGATGCGTTCCGATATGATTGGAGTGGGTCACAATCTGCCCATTGGCTCCGTTTGGTGCCAGTCTCTTGAAATACTTCACCTGCAGCGGTTCATATGTGGGCCAGGGAGGTGTTCCGATCCCCAACGGAATAGTCAGATCAATAATTTTCATACTTGTCTCCTTGTCATAGTTCTTTTGTAAATTTTCTTATTTCACTCTTTCGGCAAAGGCCAGCAAAGCCTCATCAAAACAATTCGCCGGAGGTTTCACGAGTCCGGCACCTACCATACCGACACCGGGATCTTTATGGGCTATCCCCGTGTTAATGACCGGATAAATCCCCCTTTCGATAATTTTCATCAGATCGATTCCTGTCGGTGTTCCTCTGAAATCCAGAGAGGGAATCTGGAAAACGCTATTCTCTCCCAGAGTGATCTCATACATATCCAGAGTGAAATTCATGGCATCTTCGGGAGTCCCCCCGACAAATTGAACAATGGCAGGGGCCGCCGCCATGGCAAAACCGCCAATTCCCACTGTTTCTGTAATGGTGGAATCTCCAATATCCAGTCCGGCATCATCGGCTGTATAACCGGGAAGGTAGAGTCCATCCACTTTCGATGCGGGACCTGTAAACCACCGATCTCCCAATCCGGAAATCTGGATTCCGAACTCTGTACCATTTCGAGCCTGAGTCACAATAAGAGAGCTGTTCTCTATATCTCTGGCCCCATCTATGATGCATTTACAGGCGGGCATAGTCAGGTTGAGAAAAAAATGATCATTGAGATGCATAAAAGTAAATACTTTTGCTATTGTCTCGCGATCTTCATCGAGCCTGACCAGATGTGGAGCCATTTCCCGGATGAAAAGAGATGTTCCCGCCCTGTTGCGGTTGTGCCCTTCATCTCCCATCTGGAGAACCTGAGCTATGAGATTTTTCATATCAACAGGACCATGGCGTTCAAGAGCTTTTTTGAGAATAGGAGCCAGCTCATCACGCATCCACCGTAACTTATCTATCACCTCATGAGAAAACGCTCCATAGCGGAGAACTTTACCAAGACCTTCATTGAGAGTGGCATAGGCCCTATTGCCATATACAGCATTTTTCATGACCCATACAGGCATGGAGGCCGTGACAATTCCCGCCATTGGTCCCACTGTACTGTGATGATGACAGGGATCAAAAATGATCTCTCCCGAAGAGGCCAGCTGCTCCGCCTCCTCTCTTGTATGAGCCAGCCCCTCAAAAATCAGTCCACCTATAACAGCTCCTTTCATGGGTCCGCACATATTCTCCCATGTGACAGGCGGTCCGGCATGGAGAACTGTTCTGGCTGTCATACGGGGAATAACATCGATGGCAATCTGTATATCAATGATCTCCGGTTTTCCCTTCTGGATAATTTCCAATGCTTTCTTATTAGCCAGGTCGATCTCTTCTTTCCGGCTGTTCAGGACATCAAGAGCCTCCAGCAATCGGGCATCTCCACCAGCCGGGGGAGACCAGAACACATGAGTAGACTGAACTCCCTGCTCTACAAGAGTTTCACTGAAAGATTCCAATCCCATATTGATAACATTGAGATCTTTCTCAAATAGAGATGTGATTCTGTCTACATTCATAAAGTTCCTCTCTTTTTGATAATTTCCACAGCGAGCATGGAAGCCTGATAATTTGAAGGCATAACAATGCAGCCGGCAGATTCAAGAGTGGAAACAGTGGCATCATATCCCTGAAAGTCATTTTTTGTTCCGATGACAGAAGCTATAACCGGTAGATACCCTCTACGGGCTTCAGCTTTTAAACGAGCCTCTTTCAGGCTGGCAATTATTGCCCCTGCCGGATCCTTATGTGAACCGTAGCCAAGAACAATATCAATAAGCATTACAGCCATCTCTTTATCATCTGCTTCGATATTGATACGCTCCTCTCTTGTGGTGGGATCAATCATAGGATGAGGACGGCCTACTGTGTAGATATCATCTCCCAGATCGACAATAGTATGGCCGACAGATTTAAAGGGATCCGGCAGCTGAAGCTCTTTTTTCTTCTGATTATTGGAATAGACCGGACCAGTTACCTGTTCTAAAAGAATGATGGCTTCATCGGCAACTGTTCCACCGGTATAGAGTCCTCTCAAATACTTCTGATCTGATGAAATTTTTTCCGATTCACCCGCGACTATAGCCCTGATTTCACTCTGAGGAAGAGTAAAAACAGAGGGGGAATAAGACTCACCTTTTGACAGAGCCACAGCAATTTTTGCTGTTTCCTCAAGACTTCCGGCAAAGTGCATTTGATCTCTTTTCGTTTCCCGAGGCTGTCCTATAAAGTGTACAACTGAGGGTTTTCCGGTTTTCTCAAGAGCCCGCAGGATTTTGTCAGCCACTTCATGGGCAGCCGGTTTTGATATCACAGCAATCACTTTTGTCGATGGATCCTGTTTTAGAGCTTCTATTCCCATAAGCATCATTTTCCCGCCGATCCGGGGATCTTTAAGATCCCGGCCTCCGGTTCCAATCCCCTGGGTAATGCCTCCCCCAAAAGTATCAATACAACTGGTCACTTCCTGCAGCCCGGTTCCAGATGCGGCTACAACTCCAATATCACCAGGGGCAACAACATTGGCAAAACAGAGAGGGTGGCCATTAATAATAGCTGTTCCACAATCTGGCCCCATCATCAGCAATCCTTTTTCACAGGCCAGTTCCTTAAGCTCAATTTCACTTTCAATAGAAACATTGTCTGAAAACATCATGACATTCAGACCATTGTTTAATGCGGTTTTCGCTTCTCTTGCAGCAAACTCCCCGGGCAGGGAAATAATAACCATATTGGCTTCTGGTTCATCTCTGACTGCGGACTGGAGAGATCTAGGCTGATAAGCTTTTCCACTGTTTTTCTTTTTCTTTTTGTTCAGAAGATCGTAGACAGCGGCAACGGCTGTATCTGCAGTTTCCCGATCCACCGATTCAATAACAACCAGCAGGTCATTTGATGTTGCGGTTAGGACATTTTCATCGGCATAACCCATATCTTTCAATAATTCGATGTTCATTTCTGTTCCCATGGATACGACAGCGTTCAGAATCCCCTTGAGTTTTTTCACTTCACTGTTGATCAGCATGAGAAAAACTGAGTCAAAATACAGATCTTTTTCTACAATTGCATGTATCATACTTATCCTTTTTGTTCAGCCCGACTAAGCTCGGACCTCGGGTTTAAAATCTTTTGCCAGAGGACGAAGGGCCACTTTTTCCGCAGTTAATGGGATATCTTTTATCCGCAGACCTATGGCATTAGCTATGGCATTGGCCACTGCCGGCATAACGGGAATCATGGTGTGTTCGGCAATTCCACGGGCTCCGAAAGGACCGTCGGGCTGGGGAACCTCGACAATGATCGGAACCATCTCATCGGGAATATCGAGAATAGTGGGAATTTTATAGTCTGTAAAATTGGCATTGAGCATTTGCCCCTTTTCATCGAAAAGACACTCTTCATAAAGAGCTGTCCCCAATCCCTGAACAAAACCTCCGATAATCTGGTCCTTTACCATATCGGGATTTATGGCCCGTCCCGCATCAAAGGCTTCAGCCATTTTAACAACACGAACGACACCTGTTTTTTTATTCAGTTCAATTTTTACGGCTCCCGCACCAACTGTATAATGCACATTGGGGTGGCCACCCTGACCGGTCTCGGGATCCACCATGGCATTGACAAATTCGGGGATAAAAGATCCCACACCTATAATGGGACCACCGATCCAGGTATGGGCTTCAACTTCGATTCCCGAAATAACAAAATCTTTAAAAGCCAGTTCAAATTTTCGGTCGAGCTTGCATTTCACCTTTCCCTCATCGAGATAAAGGCTCTCCTTTTCATAGTGAAAAGCCCGGTGAACAACATCATACATCTTGGCCCGGGCATCACGGGCCGCTGTAACAGTGGCATTACCCAGAGCCCAGGTGCCATGGCTGGCAACAGTCTGCCACTCATAGGGATTCCTGTCCGTGTCCGGTAGCTCCACCCGGATCTGACCGAGGGGAACTGTAAGAATTTCAGAAGCGCATTTAGCGACCACCGTATGTATCCCCTGGCCGATCTCCATCCCTGAAATAAGGATATTCAGACTGCCGTCTTCATTGAATTTCAGCATGACCGCCGAACCGGCATTGGGCGGCATGGCAGGGGCCTTCCAGGCACTGGCAAATCCCTTGCCAATAAGGATATCGGGATCTTCCGATGTCTCCTCGATGCCCCATCCGATCTCTTGTGCCACTTTATCTATACACTCGATCATTCCCGAAGGATTCATTTTGCATCCATAGGCGACCTTATCTCCTTCCTGTATGGCATTGATTCTTCTGAACTCCAGAGGATCCATTCCTATCCCCTTAGCGACTCTGTCTATATGACTTTCCAGGCCGAAATGATATTCTGAATAACCAAATCCTCTGTATGCGGCACAGGGGGGGTGGTTTGTATAAATGGCGAGGGAATCAATACTGACATTTGGAATCCGATAGGGGCCTGTAGCTGAAAACCCCGTGGCATTGACGACATTATTGCCGTATTCAGCCGAAGCGCCCACATCCCAGTAGAGGACATGGCGGAGAGCTATAATTTTCCCCTCTTTTGTCACTCCCATTTTTATGTGTGCACGAAGTTCCTGCCGTTGTGAGGAATTTATAAACTCCTCCTTCCGGGACCATCTGAGTTTAACCGGGAATCCCGGGACTTTCTGGCAGGCCACAGTGAGAGCTTCCATACTGATACCGGCTTTCCCGCCGAATCCGCCCCCCACAAAAGGAGCTATAATGCGGATATCCTTATGGGGAATCCCGAGAGCATTGGCCAGGATATGTCTCTGAGTATGAGGGGATTGAGTGGAATTCCACATGGTCAGACGTCCGTTGAAATCGCATTTGGCGATAGAGATATGCGGTTCTATGCAGGCATGAGCCACATGGGGAACATGATAGTCATCTTCCAGAATGAAATCGGCTTCTTCGAATGCCCTATGGACATCTCCTTTACGGATTTTTCTGATATGGGAGATATTGGTTCCCGCCTGGGGACTGAGCCAGGGGATGACCTTGTATTCCGCCAGCTGTGGATGAATGAGTACAGCATCTTCCTTCAAGGCATCCATCATATTCAGTATGGGTTTCAATTCTCTGTATTCAACTTT